>CANBZE010000150.1 GCA_947373775.1 Alphaproteobacteria bacterium | reverse complement strand
AGATAGATGAGCACGCCGATGATCCAGATCAGCTCGCGCGGCGCCTTGTAGGAGCCGTAATAGAGACCGCGGAACATGTGGATGTAGACCGCCAGGAAGAACATGGACGCGCCATTGGCGTGCATGTAGCGGATCAGCCAGCCGTAATTGACGTCGCGCATGATGGCTTCGACGCTGTCGAAGGCCAGGCCCGCATTGGCGACATAATGCATCGCCAGCACCACGCCGGTGATGATCTGCACGCCCAGGCAGAAAGTCAGGATGCCGCCGAAGGTGTACCAGATGTTCAGGTTACGCGGCGTCGGGAAGGTCGCCATCGTGTCGTGCATCAGGCGCGGCAACGGCAGGCGGGCGTCGAGCCAACGCTCGATACCGGACTTGGGATTGTAGGTCGAAGGGCCAGACATATGTGTTCTCCTCAACCGACCTTGATACGGGTGTCAGACAGGAACGCGTAAGGCGGCACTGCCAGATTCTCCGGCGCCGGGCCTTTGCGGATGCGTCCCGCCGTGTCGTACATCGAACCATGGCAGTGGCAGAGCCAGCCGCCATATTCACCTTCCGGGATCGCCGGGGTGGAAACCGTGGGGGTGCAGCCCAGATGGGTGCAGACGCCGATCAGCACCAGCCATTCCGGCTTGATGGCGCGGTTGGCGTCGGTGGCCGGCAGGTTGTCGGCGACATTGGCGTTGCGCGCATTGTTGTCGGGCAGCGAGGCGACATCCACCGCCTTGGCGGCGGCGATCTCGGCCGGGGTGCGGCGGCGCACGAACAGCGGATGGCCGCGCCACTTGTAGACGATCTGCTGGCCGGGCTGGATGGCGGAGACGTCCACTTCGGTGGAGGCCAGCGCCAGCGCCGCGGTGGTCGGGTTCATCTGGTCGATGAAGGGCCAGGCCAAAGCGGCGGCGCCCACTGCGCCCATCGAGGCCGACGCCACATAGATGAAATCGCGTCGCGTGCCCGCGTCACTTGTCGTAGCTGCCACTGGGTCCACCCTTGAATGCTTTGGAACGGAAAGAAGAAACGCTGAACTCTTGCCACAAACAAGCGCGGTTGCGGTACTGACGCGGTGACGCGGCGACGGCCCCCTTGGCCCCTGCCCGGCTTGTTCGTTCGGCCGGTAAAATAGAGAGTCGATTTTCGAGGGTCTTGCGGCACGATGACGCAGAAAATGCCTTTCCCGTCCGAGAGTTATTCCGGAGCCGGGGCAAAAACGGAGGTTTGGGGTGCGTCTGGCACTATATGAGCCCGATATCCCGCAAAATGCGGGCAGCCTGATGCGGCTGGGGGCCTGCCTGGGGGTGGGCATCGACATCATCGAGCCCTGTGGATTTCTGCTGTCGGACCGCAATTTCCGCCGGGCCGGGATGGATTACCTCAAAAGCGCCGATATCCGCCGCCATGAGTCCTGGGCCCGGTTCCGGGACGGATTGGCTTCGGGGGGCCGCCTAGTGCTGCTGACCACGAAGGGGGCCATGGCCTATACCGATTTTGCCTTTTCTCCTGCCGACACCCTGCTGGTCGGCCGGGAGAGCGTCGGCGTGCCCGATGAGGTCCACGCTGCCGCCGACGCCCGGCTGGTGATTCCCCTGCTGCCGGGCCTGCGCTCCTTGAATGTCGCACAGGCCGCCGCGATGGTGCTGGGGGAAGCGCTTCGCCAGACCTCTCTTTTTCCGAAGTCAGGCGGCTTTCCGGGGAACGCATAAATGGAACTGACACTCTTCCAGCCGAACGGGCTTTGGGCCCTGGCCCAGGTGTTGATGATCGACATCGTGCTGGCCGGCGACAATGCCGTGGTGATCGGCCTGGCCGCCGCCCGCGTGCCGGTGGCCTTGCGCAAAAAAGTCATCCTGTGGGGCCTGATCGCGGCCGTGGTGTTGCGCATCGGGCTGGCGATCATCGCCGTGTCGCTGATGCAGGTGATTGGGCTGCGGCTGGCCGGCGGCATTCTTCTTCTCTGGGTATGCTGGCGCTTCTGGCGCGACATCCGCAGCGGCGCGCACGGCCATGACGCGCCGCAGATGGGCGCAGGCGCTTCCTTGAAGCGCGCGATTTTGCAAATCGTGCTCGCCGATGTTTCCATGTCCCTGGACAATGTGCTGGCGGTGGCCGGCGCGGCGGTCGGTCACCTGGACGTACTGATCATCGGCCTGCTGCTGTCGGTGGCGCTGATGGGCACGGCCGCCAATTTCATCGCCAAGCTTTTGGAGCGCTATCGCTGGATAAGCTATGTGGGCCTGGCGATCGTCGTTTACGTATCCGTCAGCATGATCTGGCACGGCGGCCATCAGGTCTTGAACGCGATCAACTGAGCTTCAGCAACAGCCCCTACCGCGCCTCATCACGACTGCCCACTACGCTGTCGCTTGGGCAGTCGCGATGAGTGCAACTGCGCCTAGTCAATCCTTAGGAGAAGCGCGGTAGCATCATCGCTTTTCTTGAAGCGTGGATACTTGTCGCCCAGCGCATCGCCGGCTTCGATGGCGCGCAGTTCCTCGCCCAGCGCCCGCAGGCCCTTTTCCATCGCCGCTACCATCAAGCTGTCGGCATTGTAGGCGCCATAGTCGGACGCCAGCGCCAGCAGGCCATCGCTGGCCAGCAAGATCGTGCTGCCGGGCGCGACTTTCACGATGCGCCGCGATGCATGCGCCGCCGCCTTCACATCCGGACTGAACAGCCAATATTCGCCGCTGTTGATGCGATTGCGCGCGGCGCGCAGCACGGTCAGGAACTCCGGACGGTTGATACCGGCTGCGGGGGAAAGATTTTTCTCCTTCCCCACTTGCTGGGCGCGCTGGGCTTCGGCGGCGCGCTTATCGAAGGTCTCTCCGATCACCGTTACTGCCGCGTCGCCCTGTTTGATCAGTGCGGCGCAATCGCCGAACCACAGGAATTCCACATCGCCATCGCCCGGCACCGCCAGCATCATGGAGCCGCACGGCGTCTGCCAAACTTCTTCGGGCTCGTGGCGGCGCAAGGCTTCAAAGCTTTTCTGGGTATCGGCCAAGGTTGCGCGCAACGCCTTGCGCGCGCCATCGCCGTCCCGCAAATGCGCCATCAGGCGGCGCGCCCCAAACTGCGCGATCCAGGCCGCGTCGCTGGGGCCGGGCATCAAACTGTCGCCCAGCGGCGTGGCACCATCGATCACTACGGCCGCGGCCGCGTCGTGGCCAAAGGAATCTTCATTGGCCTTGGCGGGATCGCCCGGCAAGGACAACGAGTCCAGCAATTCCAGCTTCATCCGCGATCCTTTTCGATCGCGGCTTTCAGCTGGTCGCGGCAGGCGCTTTCATCGGCGGCGAAATCGCCGCCCGCCCACCAGTCTTCCACTTTTGCCAGAACGCGGCCGACATCGGGGCCTTCGGGAACGCCCGCCTGCATCACATCGCGCCCGGTCAGCAGAAAACGCGGCCGCTGCCAGTTGTCCGCCATTTCCAGCAGCATGCGGAATTGCAACACGCCGGCGCCCTTGGGCGCGCCCGCCCATTGCAGCAGCACCTTGTCGCGGAAGCGCGCCACGCCGATCCGGTAGAGCAGCAGCCGCGCGTCCCGCGCCGCAAGCTGGGCCGGAATCTTCTCGCCGCTCAGCGCCTGTTCCAGCCTTGTCCGGTCGGCATTGGACAGTTTCAGCGCGTCGGCAGCAGCATGGGCGGCATCGTTATCACTGTCGGGCAGTAGCGCCGCCAGCCGCAGGATGGCATCGCGCGCAAAAAGATTGTCGGCATCGATTTCCACCAACCGTTCGAGCCGCGGCAGCGACAGCGCACCGGGCAGGAGCTGGGACAGGATGCCCGTCGCCGCCATTACCCGCAGCACCAGCGCGGGATTGCCCGCTTCCAACAGGCGCAACAATTCCTTGGCCACCCGTTCCGCCGACAGGGTCTTGAGCTTGTCCTTTGCTTCGGCGGCGGCGCGCAGGCCTTCGGCGTCGATCTCGCCTTTGCCGTACCAGGCATGGAACCGGAACAGCCGCAACACGCGCAAATAATCTTCGGCGATGCGGGTCTTGGCGTCGCCCATGAAGCGCACCTTGCCGGCGATCAGGTCTTCGACCCCGGTGGCGTAATCGAAGATCTCGCCATTCGTCGACGCGTACATCGCGTTGATGGTGAAGTCGCGCCGCGCCGCGTCTTCGGCCCAATCATCAGTGAAGGCCACGGTGGCATGGCGGCCATCGGTCTCCACATCCCGGCGCAACGAGGTGATTTCAAACGCATGGGTGCCGACGATGGCGGTGACAGTGCCGTGATCCAGGCCCGTCTCCACCACCTTGATGCCGCGCGCCTTCAGCCGCGCCAGGCTTTCGGTCGGCGGCATGGGCACTGCGATGTCGATGTCCGCCACGCTGACGCCCAGCAGCGCATTGCGCACCGCCCCGCCGACAAAGCGCGCGTCGCCCAGCGCCGCCATCACCGCCAGGGTTTCGGGCGCGGTCATCCATCCATGCTGGGCCGGATCAATCTTCATGCGCCGCTTATATCATCCAAACGCTGGGCAAGGTTGACGATGATCGCAGCCGTGGCGCCCCAGATCTCATGCTCCTTATAGGTGAAGGCATAGAAGCTGCGCGTCACGCCGCCGAACTCGCGGCTTTCCCGCCGCCGGTTGGCGGGATCGCACAGGAAGGCCAGCGGCACCTCGAATATCGCCGCTACCTCGCGCGGGTCCGGCGCCAGGGCAAAACCATCGGCCAGCACTCCCACCACCGGCTGGATGTCGAAGCCGGTGCCGGTGAGATAGCGGTCCAGGTAACCGGCCATGGTGACGAAGGCGGGCGCGATGCCGGTCTCTTCAAATGTCTCGCGCAGCGCCGTCTCGACCGGCGAGATATCGCCCGGCTCGCAGCGGCCACCGGGGAAACTCACCTGCCCGCTGTGGCGCGCCAAGGTGTCGGTGCGGCGGGTGAACAGCAACGCCGGTTCAGCGCGCGCCACCACCGGCAACAGCACCGCCGCCTTGGCCGCACCGAACTGGGCGGTGCGCGGCAGCATGTCGTAATCGTCATGCCCGGTGACGTCCGGCGCCTGTTGCAGCAGGCGTGTGCGCAAGCCTTCCACCAGGCTCATCGGGGTTCCAGATTTTGAGCTGCCGTCATGACGCCATAATCGCGGATTTCACTGGGATATTAAGGACATTCGGGGGTTGCGCCGCTCGCGCCCCACGGTGCAACATAATGGTCAATCGCCAGCCGCGCATCCCCGCATAACATCAGGCTCCGCATGAACAAGGTCGACATACTGGACGAGGCCCCCCGGCGGCTGAAGGCCGCTGCCGAGACGTTCGGCAAGGTACGCGCCGGCCTGAATGCCGTGATCTTCGGCCAGGACGAGGTGATCGAGCAGACCCTGGTGACCTTGCTGGCCGGTGGTCATGGCTTGTTGATCGGCGTGCCGGGACTGGCCAAGACCAAGCTGGTCGAAACCCTGGGCATCGTGATGGGACTGGACGCCGGCCGGGTGCAGTTCACCCCCGACCTGATGCCGTCCGACATCACCGGTTCCGAAGTGATGGAAGAATCCGCCGGCGGCGAACGCGCCTTCCGCTTCATCAAGGGGCCGGTCTTCACCCAGCTGCTGATGGCCGACGAAATCAACCGCGCATCCCCGCGCACCCAGTCGGCGCTG
>CANBZE010000149.1 GCA_947373775.1 Alphaproteobacteria bacterium | reverse complement strand
GAATTGCAGCCGCGCGAATTCCGCCTGCTGGAATATTTAATGCGCCATGCCGGCCAGGTGGTGACCCGCACCATGCTGCTGGAAAGCGTCTGGGAATATCATTTCGATCCCCAGACCAATGTCATCGACGTGCATATCAGCCGGTTGCGCGCCAAGATCGACAAGGGTTTCGAGGCCCCGCTGCTGCATACAGTGCGCGGTGCCGGCTACATGATCCGTGCGCACTAAGCCCGGTCTCCTACAGACCCAGGCGTTCCGTATCGTTCTTGTCTATGTGCTGCTGTTCGCCTTTTCGGTGACGGCGTTGCTGTTCTTCACTTATTGGAACACGCGCCGCACCCTGGACGACCAGACCGACCAGATCATCGAGGCCGAAATCACCGGCCTGCGCGAAGAGTATCAGCATTTCGGCCTGCCGGGCCTGGTGGAGACTGTGCGCGCGCGTACCCTGCACCAGGGCCAGGCGCTCTACATGCTGTCGGACAACCAGCACCATGTGCTGGCGGGCAATTTGGCCTTCTGGCCGCAAGTGTCCGAGATGGGCAGTGTCATCGAGTTCGACTATGAGCGCCCGGTGGACGGCAAACTGGAGGCGCGCCGCGCCCGTGGCCGCGTTCTGCTGGTGCCGGGCGATTTCATGATGCTGGTCTCCCAGGACGTGCATGACCGCTACCTGACCGAGCGCATGTTCACCACCACCTTGCCCTGGACGGTGCTGCTGATCCTGCTGCTGGGCACGGCGGGCGGGGCGCTGATCGGGCGCAACATGCTGCGGCGGCTGGATGCCATCAACCGCACCAGCGGCGAGATCATCGCCGGTGACCTGACCCGGCGGGTGCCGCTGACCGGATCAGGGGACGAGTTCGATGCCCTGTCCGACAACCTGAACCGCATGCTGGACCGCATTGAGCGGCTGATGAAGGGCATGCGCGAGGTCACCGACAGCGTGGCGCATGATCTGCGCACGCCGCTGAACCGCTTGCGCAACCGGCTGGAGGAATCGGTGGCGCGGCTGAACGCCAGCGGCGCCCAGGCCAGCGAGATCGAACGCGCCATCGCCGAGACCGACCAGTTGATCGCCACCTTCAATGCGCTGCTCCTGATCGCCGAGACCGATGCCGGCACCACCCGCGCCGCCATGGCGCCGCTGGATCTGGGCGAAGTCGCCGCCGACGTGGCCGAACTGTATGAGCCGCTGGCGGACGAAAAGAATATCGCGCTGACTTTGCTGCCGGCGGCGCCCGCAGGCGTGGAAGCCAATCGCAGCCTGGTCGCCCAGGCGCTGGCCAACCTGGTGGACAATGCCATCAAATACACTCCGGCCGGCGGCAAGGTGTGCATCGCCACCACCGTCAGCGACGAGGGCGTGGATCTGTCCGTCTCCGATACCGGCCCCGGCATCCCACTGGCCGATCGGCCGCGTGTGACCGAACGCTTTGTGCGGCTGGAAGCCAGCCGCAGCTCCCCCGGCACGGGGCTGGGTCTGTCGCTGGTGGCGGCGGTGGCCCATTACCACGGCGCCGAACTGGTGCTGGAAGACAATGCGCCCACGGGCCTCAAGGCGGTGCTGCGATTCCCCAAATCCGCCATGCGCGCCTTGCCAGGTGCGCCGCTCAAAAGTGCGGCCGAGTAGGCTATAAGACGGGATGCTTCGCGTCCCACCTCTCCCATTCGATCCAACCCGCGTCATCCGCGTGAAAGAGGCGTTGGCCGAACAGGGCTTCGCCAGCGCTGAACCCTTGCTGGATGCAGTGTTCGGCAACAGTCCGTTCCTGGGACGGCTGGCGCAGCGCGAAGTGGGTGCGCTGGGAGAATATTTCGCGGCTGGGCCGCATGTCGTACTGAACGCCGCCATCCTGCTGGCACAGTCCGTGGCCCGCGCCGACAGCGAAGCGGTGGCGATGAAGGAGCTGCGCACCGCCAAGCGCCGCGCCGCGCTGGCCATCGCCATGGCCGATATCGCCGGTACTTGGGACGTCAACAAGGTGACAGCCGAATTGACCCGCTTTGCCGATGCCTGTGTTGGTGGCGCCTTGCGCTTCCTGCTGCGCGCCCAAGCCATGGGCGTGCCGGAAGTGGCGGAAGCCGCCTGCGGCCTCACCGTGCTGGCGATGGGCAAGTACGGCGCGTTTGAGCTGAACTATTCCAGCGACATCGACCTGGTGGTGTTCTACGACGCCGGAAAATTTCCCTTCGCCAAGCGCGGTGATCCGCGCGGCGCGGCAGTGGATATCGTGCGCGGGCTGGTGAAGCTTTTGTCGGAAACCACCAGCGATGGTTACGTCTTCCGCGTGGATTTGCGCCTGCGGCCCGATGCGGGCGCCACCCAGGTGGCGATCTCCACCGATGCGGCGCTGGATTACTATGAGGCGATGGGCCAGAACTGGGAACGCGCCGCCATGATCAAGGCGCGCGCCTGCGCCGGCGATCAAGAGACCGGCGCGCAAATCCTGACCGGCCTGAAGCCTTTCATCTGGCGGCGCTACCTGGATTTCGCCGCCATCGAAGACATCCAGTCCATCAAGCGCCAGATCCATGCCCATGTCGGACATGGCGAGATCGCCGTGGCCGGGCACAATATCAAGCTGGGGCGCGGTGGTATCCGCGAGATCGAGTTCTTCGCCCAAACCCAGCAGCTGATCCTGGGCGGCCGGCACCCCGGCCTGCGCGTGCCCTCGACGCAAGGCGCGCTGGATGCGCTGGTGGGCGAGGGACGGGTGGACGCGATCGTGGGCGAAGAGCTTAAGCGCGATTACCGCTATCTGCGCATGTTGGAACACCGTCTGCAGATGGTGGAAGACCAGCAGACCCATTCGGTGCCGGCCAGCGAGGACGGTGTCGCCCACATCGCCTGCTTCATGGGCCATGACAGCGCCGGCGACTTTCGCGCCGAGCTGACGCGGGTGCTGGAAAATGTGCAGCGCCATTATGCCCGCCTGTTTGAAAGCGAACCGGACTTGTCTTCGGCGGAGGGCAATCTGGTTTTCACGGGCGTCGAGGAAGATCCCGAAACCCTGGCGACCCTGCTGGCGATGGGCTTCCAGGACGCCGCCCATGTCTCGGCCGCGATCCGTGGCTGGCATCATGGCCGCATCCGCGCCATGCGCGGCCAGCGGGCGCGCGAACTGCTGACCAAGCTGATCCCGGTCATTTTGAAGGCGCTGGGGGGCGCAGCCGATCCCGATGTCGCCTTCGCCCAGTTCGACCGCTTCCTCACCAACCTGCCGTCGGGGGTGCAGCTTTTCTCGCTGTTCCTGGCACGGCCGCAATTCCTGGACTTGTTGGCGCGCATCGTGGGCGCCACCCCGCGCCTGGCACATTACCTGGCGCGCAATCCCGCCATCATGGATGCGCTGCTGGATGCGGACTATCTCAGCCGGTTACCGTCGCGCGCCGAGCTGGATGCCCAGTTCGCGCGGGTCGTCGTCGGTAGCTATGAAGAACAGCTCGATGCCGCCCGGCGCTTCACCCGCGAGGCGATCTTCCAGGTCGGGGTGCAGATCGTGGAAGGCGTCGCCAAGGCGAACCAGGCGGGACCGGCGCTGGCCGACATCGCCGATTGCGTCATCGCCGGACTGTTGCCGCGTGTGGAAAATGAGTTGGCCGCAACGGCAGGGCGCATTCCCGGCGCCGGTTTTGCGGTGGTGGCGATGGGCAAGCTGGGCGGACGGGAAATGACCGCCAGCTCCGATCTGGACCTGGTGTTTGTCTATGATGTGACGGACGGGATCGAAGCGTCGGATGGGCCCAAACCCTTGTCGCCCACGCTTTACTTCGCGCGGCTGGCACAGCGGTTGATCGCCGCCCTGACCACCGCCACGGCGGCGGGCGCCTTGTATGAAGTGGATATGCGGTTACGCCCGACCGGCAATAAGGGCCCCGTAGCGGTATCCCTGAAGAGCTTTGCAGACTATCACGCCAGCGAAAGCTGGACCTGGGAGCATATGGCGCTGACCCGCGGGCGGCTGGTGGCTGGGCCGCGCGATCTTCAGGCGCGGGTGGCGGCGGAAATCCGCCGCCGTCTGGTGCAGGCGCGTGCGCCGGCCGCGATAATCAACGATGCGCGCGACATGCGCGCGCGCATGGCCGAGACATTCCCGGGCCGCAATGTGTGGGATATCAAGCATGCGCCAGGCGGGCTGGTGGATATCGAGTTCATCGCCCAGGCTCTGCAGCTGGTGCATGCCCAGGCGCAGCCGGACATCCTGAACACAAACACGGTGGCGGCGCTTTTCAATCTGAAGGCAGCGGGCTTCCTGGCCGCCGCCGATGCCGATGCGCTGATCGCTTCGGCCGGATTGCAGCATGCTTTGACCCAGGTGCTGCGCATCGCGCTGGACGAGACGCCCGATATCGAGGAAGCGACACCGGGCCTGAAGACGCTTCTGACCCGTGCGGCGGGCGAAGGCAGCTTTGCGGCGACGCAGATGCGGTTGGCGCAGCTGCAGACCCAGACGCGCGATATCTTCAATCGCCTGCTTAATTAATCAGGTTGGCAGCCCGATAAGTTTTTCAGGTGGGAAGTCCAGATGCACCGCACCTATGGGTGGGGCGCTGCCGCTGACAAAGACCGGTTCACTGCGGCCGGCGATGCGGACATGGAAATGGCTGCGTTCACCCAGGAAGGTGGACGCTGCGATGTCGCCCGCCACGCCGGAGGCGGCAAAGCGCACATGTTCGGGGCGGATGGCCAACAGGATGTGGTCGTCCGCCTTGATGCCAGGGGCCAGGTTGGCGGTGGGCAGGGTGATAAGCCCCAACAGACCGGCGTTGAGGGTGGCGCTGACACCCGCGATTTCGCGCACCGTTGCGTGGAAGAAATTCATTTCCCCGATGAAGTCCGCCACTTCGCGGCAGTTTGGGCGCTCATACAAGATGCGGGGATCAGCGATCTGCAGGATGCGGCCCTGATGCATTACCGCCACCCGGTCGGACAGCGATAGCGCCTCCTCCTGATCATGGGTCACCAGCAGGAAGGTGATGCCGACCTTGCGCTGGATGGCGCGCAATTCCACCTGCATGGCTTCGCGCAGCCGCTTGTCCAGCGCGCCCAGCGGTTCATCCAACAGCAGGATCTTGGGCTCGCGCACCAGGGCACGGGCGAGCGCCACGCGCTGGCGCTGGCCACCCGACAGCTGATCGGCGGCGCGGGCGCCCAGGCCCTCCAGCCGCACGGTCGCCAGCATTGCTTCAACGCGCGCACGAAGCTGATCTTTCGACAGCTTCAGCTTGCGCAGGCCATAGGCGATATTGTCGAACACATTGAGATGCGGAAAAATCGCATAGGACTGGAACACCATGTTGGTGGGCCGCAGATGCGGGGGCACCGTGTTCATGGCTTCGCTATCGATGGCGATGGTGCCGCTGTCCGGTGTTTCGAAGCCCGCGATCATGCGCAGCAAGGTGGTTTTGCCGCAGCCTGACGGGCCGAGCAGGGCGAAGAACTCACCGCGCGCCACCTCCAGGCTCACATCATTGACGACGGCTGCGCCGCCGAAGCTCTTGCTGACATTGCTGACGCTGAGAAAACTCATGCACCCACCACCCGGTTTTTCACGCCCAGATTGCGGACATATTCCGCACAGATCACCAGCACCACAGACGCGACGAGAATGACGGCGCCCAGCGCCAGCACCATGGGCAGGCGCTCCG
>CANBZE010000148.1 GCA_947373775.1 Alphaproteobacteria bacterium | reverse complement strand
GTCCCGAGCTGACCCTGGCCGTGGCCGACCACAACGTCCCCACCAAGGATCGCGACAAGGGCATCATCGAGCCGGAATCCAGGCTGCAGGTCGAGACCCTGGAAAAGAACGCCAAGGATTTCGGCGTGGAATATTTCGCCATGGACGATATCCGCCAGGGCATCGTGCACATCATCGGGCCGGAACAGGGCTGGACCCTGCCGGGCACCACCATCGTCTGCGGCGACAGCCACACCTCGACCCATGGCGCGTTCGGCGCGCTGGCCTTCGGTATCGGCACGTCCGAAGTCGAGCATGTGCTGGCGACCCAGACCCTGCGCGCCCAGCCCTCCAAGAACATGCGCGTGACGGTGAACGGCAAATTGCCCGATGGCGTCACCGCCAAGGACATCGCCCTGGCCGTGATCGCCAAGATCGGTACCGCCGGCGGCACCGGCTATGTCATCGAATATGCCGGCGAGGCGGTTCGCGCCCTGTCGATGGAAGGGCGCATGACCCTGTGCAACCTGACCATCGAAGGCGGCGCCCGCGCCGGCCTGATCGCGGTGGACGACACGACCTTGAATTATGTGAAGGGCAAGCCCCGCGCGCCCAAGGGCGGCACGTGGGAAGGCGCGCAGATGTACTGGAAGACCTTGCATTCCGATCCCGACGCCAGGTTCGACGCCGAAGTGGTGCTGGATGCGCGCGACATCGTGCCGATGGTGACCTGGGGCACTTCGCCCGAACAGGCGCTGCCGATCACCGCCAATGTGCCGGACCCCGCGGCGATGAAGGAAGAAACGCACCGCGCCGCCGCCGAGCGCGCGCTGGCTTACATGGGCCTGACCGCCAACATGCCGATCACCGACATCAAGGTGGACCATGTCTTTATCGGCTCTTGCACCAATGGCCGCATCGAAGATTTGCGCGCTGCCGCCGTCATCGCCAAGGGCAGGAAAGTTGCTGCCGGCGTGAACGCCATCGTGGTGCCGGGTTCGGGCCTGGTGAAGGAACAGGCCGAGGAAGAAGGCCTGGACAAGGTGTTCCTGGAAGCGGGCTTTGAATGGCGCGATCCGGGATGCTCCATGTGCCTGGCGATGAACGCCGACAAGCTGAAGGAAGGCGAACGCTGCGCCTCCACCTCCAACCGCAACTTTGAAGGCCGCCAGGGCCGCGGCGGGCGCACGCATCTGGTGTCACCGGCCATGGCCGCTGCTGCTGCGGTGACCGGGCACCTGACGGACGTGCGGACTCTTTAGAAGAAGCTCACCGGATCCACATCCACCGCGACGCGCACAGCGGCGGGGATTTTGACGCTTGCGAGCCAGGCTTTCAGAAACGCCTGCACATCCACACCCCGTCCCGCTTGCACCAGCAATCGTTCGCGCGTCTGGCCGCGCAGCAGGGCATAGAAGGCCGGCGTCGGACCCCACACTTTCACATCGTGCGCATTGGGTGCGGCCTTGCCGAGCTGGCGCGCGATGTCGCGCACGGCGTCGCCGTCATAGCCGCTGATCACCAGCGCGGCGAGGCGGCCGAAGGGCGGAGACGCGCTGGCTTCGCGAAATTGGCGTTCCTGTTCGTAAAAGCCATCGCGGTCGCCGCGCGCCAGGGCCTGCATCACCGCATCTTCCGGGTTGCGGGTCTGCAGCAAGACAAGGCCAGGCTTCTCGGCGCGGCCCGCGCGGCCCGACACCTGATGCAACAGCTGGAACGTGCGCTCGCGGGCGCGCAAGTCGCCATCGCTGCCGCCAAGATCGGCATCCACCACGCCTACCAAAGTCAGTTGCGGGAAGTGATGACCCTTGGCCACGATCTGGGTGCCGATCAGCACATCGATCTCGCCGCGCGCGAACAGGCGCAATGGTCCCTGCATCTCGCCCGGGCCGGTATGCGTCAAGGTGTCGGACGAGGCGATGGCATAGCGCGCCCCCGGGAAGAACGCGGCGAACTCTTCGGCCACCCGTTCCACGCCGGGACCGCAGGCAATCAAAGTGCCGGGCTCGTTGCACTGTGGGCAGACAGACGGCATCGGCAGTTCATAGCCGCATTGATGACAGGCCAGGCGGCGCTTGTATTTGTGCTCGACCAGCCAGGCCGAGCAATGTGGGCAGGTGAACTTGTGGCCGCAGGCTTCGCACAAGGTCAGCGGCGCATAGCCCCGGCGGTTGAGGAACAGCATCGCCTGTTCGCCCGCGGCCAGGGTTTTTTCCAGCGCGGCGCGCAGCGGCGGCGACAGCCATTGTGCTTTCTGCTCAACATCGACCGCATCACGCTCATGACGCAGATCGATCAGCCGCACTTCCGGCATTTCCGCCACGCCATGCCGCGACACAAGTTTCAGATGCGTGTAACGCCCGCTTTGCGCATTGACGAAGCTTTCCAGCGACGGCGTGGCACTGGCCAGCACCACCGGACAATCCTCGATCCGCGCCCGCACTACCGCCATGTCGCGGGCATGATAGATGGCGCCTTCCTGCTGCTTGAAGGCCTGTTCGTGTTCCTCGTCCACGATGACCAGGCCCAGCTCCGGGAAGGGCAGGAACAAAGACGAGCGCGCGCCCACAACCACGCGGGCTTCGCCATTCATCACCGCGCGATAGGTGCGGCGGCGTTCCTTCTGCGACAGATCGCTGTGCCATTCCGCCGGCCGCACCCCAAAGCGCGCCGCGAAGCGTTCCAGGAATTGCACCGTCAGCGCGATCTCCGGCAGCAGGATCAACACCTGCCGGTCCTGCTTCAGCGCTTCCGCCACGGCTTCGAAATAGACTTCGGTCTTGCCCGAACCGGTGACGCCGTCCAGCAGGTGCGCGGAAAACGTTTTGGCCGCAATAGCGGTCGTCAGCACCCTGGCAGCGTCCGCCTGGTCGGTGTTCAATTGCGGCGCGGCGAAGGTTGCGTCCGGCTGCTTGAACGGTGCGAACTCCGGTAACTGCGTGGCAATCAACGCGCCGCCCTGCACCAGCCCGCGCACCACGGCCGCCGAAACATTGGCGTCTTCCGCCAGGCCCGAAATGCTGCGCGCCAGTCCGTCGCTGGCCACCTCCAAGGTGCGCGTCCGCGCCGCCGACATGCGCGGCGGCGTCACACTTCCGCGCACATAGGCTGTGCGGAGCGCTTCGGGCTCGAAGGCGCCGCGGCTTCTCAGCGCCATGGCCAGGATCGCGCCCGGCGGGTTCAAGGTGTAATCGGCCACCCAATCAATGAAGTCGCACAATTTGCCGGGCAAAGCGGGCGCGCCTTCCAGCGGCTGCGCAACCTTCAGCCGGTTGTCGCCCACGGTTCCTTCGGCGGTCCCCCACACCACGCCCAGCAGCTCGCGGTTCCCCAGCGGCGCGGCAACGATTGCCCCCCGCTCGGCATTGGAACCGGGCGGCAGCTTGTAATCATAGGCGCCGGCCAGCGGCAGCGGCAGCAACACGCCGACAACCGGTTTTTGCAGTATTTCCGGCGGTGGTGTGGGGTTTAAGCGGGGTCTCATCTTGGGCTACACTTCGCCCCGCCAAACCCCAAGGTCAATAACAAGGTCATCCGTCCCATGAAAATCTTCCTCGACACCGCCGATGTGGCCGAAATCCGCGAATATGCCGCCAGCGGCCTGGTCGACGGCGTCACCACCAATCCCAGCCTCGCCGCCAAGACGGGCCGCGACTATGTCGAATCGCTGAAGGAGATTTGTTCGATCGTGCCGGGCGCCGTCAGCGGCGAGGTGCTGGCCACCGATTACGACGGCATGATGAAGGAAGCCGCGATCCTGACCAAGATCGCCAAGAACATCGCCGTGAAAGTGCCGCTGACCTGGGACGGGCTGAAGGCCTGCGCCGCGCTGTCCAAGGCCGGCACCATGGTCAATGTCACGCTGTGCTTTTCGCCGGTGCAGGCCTGGATGGCCGCCAAGGCGGGCGCCAGTTTCATTTCGCCCTTCATCGGCCGCGTCGATGATGCGGGCGAAGACGGCATGGGCCTGATCCGGGACATCCGCGCCATCTATGACAATTACGGCTTCAAGACCGAAATCCTGGCGGCGTCGATCCGCAGCATCAGCCATGTGCGCGAGTGTCTTCTGGCCGGCGCCGATGTCGGCACCATGCCCAGCGACATCTTCAAGAAGTTGATCAGCCATCCCTTGACCGACAAAGGCCTGGCCGCCTTTGTCGCCGACGCCAAGAAGGCCAACGTCACCATTAAAGGCTGATGGCTGACGGGGCAGACGCGCTTCGCAAAAACTGGCTGGCTTCGCTGGCGCATGAACGCCGTGCTTCGCCGCACACTTTGCGCGCCTATGGCGATGACGTGGCGCGGTTCATCGGTTTCCAGGCCGGCCATACCGGCGGCGCCATGACGCAAAAATCGCTGCCCAAGTTGAGCCAGGCCGACTTTCGCGCCTTTATCACCTCGCGCCGCAGCGAAGGGTTGGGGCCGGGCGGGGTGCAGCGGGCGCTGGCGGCGGTGCGCAGCTTCTACAAGTTTCTCGCCAAGGAAGGCATTCTGGAAAATGCCGCCGCTCGGTCCATCCGTACGCCTCGAGTACGCCGCGGTCTGCCACGGCCGATTTCCGCTGTCGATGCGGGACGGGCCATTGAAGAAGCGGGCACCCACAAGATTGAATGGATGGGCGCGCGTGACGCGGCGCTGCTGACGCTGTTGTACGGCGCGGGCCTTCGCATCTCCGAAGCCCTGGGACTGAAGCGCGGCGACATTCCGCTGGGCGAAACTCTGACGGTGGTCGGCAAGGGCCGCAAGGAACGCAGCATTCCGGTGCTGCCGCTGGTGGCATCGGCGCTGGCCGATTATGCGGCGCAAATCCCGTTCAGCGGTGCGCCATCATCGCCGCTGTTCCTGTCGCGGCGCGGTCTGCCGATGAGCGCGCGCGAGGCGCAGGCTTTGATGCAACGCCTGCGCGGCGCATTGGGCCTGCCCGAAAAGGCCACGCCCCATGCGCTGCGCCATTCCTTCGCCACCCATATCCTGCAAGGCGGCGGCGATCTGCGTTCCGTGCAGGAATTGCTGGGTCACGCGTCGCTTTCCACCACCCAGGTCTATACCGCCATGGATACCGCCGCCCTGCTGGCGACCTATTCCAAGGCCCATCCGCGCGGCGCATCCCGCAAGGGGTAATTGCGCGCCCCCCGGCTGCGGGCTAGGCTCCGCGCCGAAAAAACGGGTGGGGAAAATCCATGTTCAGAACGCTTTCTGTTGCTGTTGTTGCGTTGATGGCGGCGGCGCCGGCGCTTGGCGCCGAGCCCGATGGCCTGACCCTGCCGCCGGGCTTTCATGCGACCGTGGTGGCCGACGGGCTGGGCCCGATCCGTCACATGGCGCTGCGCGGCAACGACATCTATGTCTCCACCCGCCATGGCCAGACCGCGCCATCGATCGGCATCATCGCGCTGCGCCTGGGCCCCGATCACAAACCGGTGCAGACCGAACATATCGCCGGCGCGGACCAGGGCACCGGCATCCGCATCTTCCGGGGCGGGCTTTATGCCGCCACCAGCACTGGCGTGGTGCGCTTTGAACTGGGCGATGCGCTGGTGCCCGCCGCGCCGCCGGAAACCATCGTGGACGGCCTGACCGCCACCAATCATCCCATCGCCCTGGACGGGCGCGGCGATCTGTTCGTCGGCATCGACGGCGGCGGCGGCGTCGCCAATTGCCCCGATCCCGCGACACCCAAGGACGCCAAGCCCAAGGG
>CANBZE010000147.1 GCA_947373775.1 Alphaproteobacteria bacterium | reverse complement strand
CTTCACCAGATAATTGTGCTCATCGCCATTGTCCGCCCCAGGCGGCGGCAGTGGCATCGGTGGCTGCGGCGGCACCACCACCGGCATCGGTACATTCACCGTCACGGGCACGGTCACGCGCACCGACTCCATGACCTTGTTCACGATCTCATCGACATCGACGAGGCCGCCCGAGCCCAGCACATTCTGTTCGATCTTCGCCGGCTTGGACGCCAGGGCTATTTTTCCGCTACCGGTGACGAACAGGCTCAAGGTCCCGTGGGGGGCGATGATCCCCTTGCCGCTGCCATAGATCTGGACCTGGGCATCGCCCACCGCCAATCCGCCCAGTGCGGCTTTGCCCGATCCGGCGATGGTCAGATCCAACCGGTTGACCCGGCCGGTACCGGTGATCGAGCCATGGCCATTGAGATGCAGCTCCAGCTCATCCTGGTCGATCTTGCCCAAGTCGAGATTTTCCCCGCCATTGACGCTGAATTTGCGCAGCGCCATGCCGCCGACCACCGCGGTCAGCCTGGGTTCGCCTTTCCTGGCGGCAGGCGCGTTATCGCTGACGATGCGGCCGCCGCCCACCTTCACATGCTCCAGCTGGGCGGCATCGCCGGTGACGGTGACACCAGGCGGCCCGTTCTGGCGGTAGACGACATTGACCGGCGCCTCCAGCGCCAGGCTGTCGCCGCCGTCCCACTTCCATTCCTTGTGGGTGGCCAGGTCGATCAGCGGCTGGATGCCGGCGAAGTTCCTGCTGTCATGAAAGATGGCGTCACCGCCGATGGTCCGGGCCAGCGCGAACATCGCGGCACAGAGGACAAGACCGATAACGGCAATCAGAGCGAGGGTTTTGGACATCATAGCCTCTCTTCGTCTTCGTCGGATGGCTTGAGCAGGCGGTAGTTGAGCCGCGCATAGCGTGCCAGCTGCCGCAGGGCCGCATCCAGCAGCAACGCCAGCAGCGCCCCCACCCCTACCACGCCGCAGATCATGCCGCCGCCAATCAACGCCGGGATCGCGGCGTTGCCGCCACCGGAGAGCAGCCCCGCCATCAGATGCAGGCCGGCGCCGCCCACCAGGTAAAGGACATAGGCGGCGACACCGGCGCAGAAAATCAGGAACGCCAGCACCGGCAGCAGGATGAAAAGATTGAAGGCCTGCAACCCGATCACCGCCGAACCGGCGCGCAGGAAGTTGCGCGGGCTGCGGCTGATTTCCCAGCGCTGCAGCTTGGCTTCCGCCCCCAATTCGTTCGCCAGGTGCGCCGGATCGCCCAGCGAGGCGGCAATCTCCACTTCGCTGCGCCCGGCATTCATGGCGTCGGCGAAATGGGCGGCATAGTCCGACACGATGTCGTCCATTTCGCTTTGCGGAAGGCCGCGCAGCCCGGCGCGCAGATCATCGAGAAACTTTTCCCGCGTCATTTATCGTCCCCCAGAATGCTGTCCACCGAACCGCGGAAATCCTTCCACTCCGCGCGCTGCGCCACCAGAGTGGCGCGGCCCTGTTCGGTGATCTTGTAATATTTGCGCGGCGCGCCGCCGGTGGATTCCACCAGATAGGTCGCCACCAGCCCGTCATTCTGCATGCGGCGCATCAGGGGGTAGATGGTGCCTTCGCCCATGCCGATCGCCGTCAGGAGCTTGCTGAAAATCTCGTAGCCATAGGAATCCCCGCGCGCCAGCAAGGTGAGGACGCACATTTCAAGTACGCCCTTCTTGAGCTGAATCTGGATGCTTTCGGGCAACGAATCCGGTCCGGTAAGAATGGGTGCGCTCATGATGAAGAGTGCGCGGGCCGGGCGCAACGTCCCGGCCCGCGCGAATCAGCTCGCCTTCAGTCGGCCGAGGCGGTGACGACATGGCCCGAACCGGAAACGCTCACATCCAGCTGCGGCGGCTTGGTGGGCATGCGCACCGTGGCGGAGCCGGAAATGCGCACACGCGCCTGGTCGCGCGCCGCGATGGTGGCGCGGCCGCTGCCGGACATGGTGACATTGGCGCGGGATGCGGCGATGTCGGCAAAGCGGCCCGAGCCCGACATGTCCAGGTCCAGGTTGTCGACATGGCCCTTGCCGTCGATGCCGCCGGAGCCGGAAATATGGGCCTTCAGGTTCTTGGCTTCCAGCGCACCAAAGGTAATATGGCCGGAACCGGAAACCTTCAGTTCCGCATCACCGCTTACGCTCGCCTCCAGATCGGTGCTGCCGCTGCCGCTGACATTGATTCCCAGCCAGTCGCGTTTGAGCTTGCCCAGGATCAGCTTGCCGCTGCCCGAAACGTTGAATTCGTTCAGCGCCACGCCGGTGACGGTGATGTCCAGCCGCTCATGGTTGTCGTTCCGGAAGAAGTCGCCGTCATTGTCCATGACGATGTTGCCGTCGCCGAAGCGCACGCGGCGCAACATCTCATCCGAGCCGGTGACGACGACGCGGGGAGCGCCCTGCTCGCTGTAATGCACGGTGGCCGGCACGCCCACGCCAAGCCGCTTGCCGCCGTCCCAGGCCCACTCGATACGGCCCGGCTGGGTTACCGCCGGTTCGCGGTAAGACGCGCGATCCCAGAACGTCGCCGCCGAGACGGGAAGCACGGCGAGCAGGGAAAGTACGCAGGCGATTTTTGTCAAAGATGATCTGGTCATGGAGGACACCTCGAATTTTGCAAAATCCTTATAGACACCAGTACCGTGCTATGCAAGGTATAATGCGATACACGGAACAAAGTAATGCAAGGATCACCCATGCCGGCCCTGAAAATCCTTGGTTTCTGCGGATTTTTGCTTTTGACAGGGCTGAATCCGGCCCTCGCGGCCGAGGACCAGGGCCTGACCAGCTACCCCGCCAGCTTCTTCGCCGATTCCCGGCCCAACACCGCCAACGACATGGTTTCGCGCCTGCCCGGCTTCACATTGGACACCGGCGTGTCGGTGCGCGGCTTTGCCGGCACCGCCGGCAATATCCTGGTCGGCGGCGCCCGCCCCACCGCCAAGACCGATGACGTGAACACCATCCTGTCGCGCATTCCCGCCGCCAGCGTGGAGCGCATCGAGGTCATTCGCGGCGGCGCGCCGGGCATCGACATGCAGGGCCAGAGCGTGGTCGCCAATATCGTGCTGAAGGCCGATGCCGGCGCGCAGACCATCCTCACCGCCAGCAACACCTTCGTCGAAGACGGCGAATGGGTGCCCGCCGGCGGCATCGAATATCACGGCCAGAGCGGGACCTGGCGCTATGAAGCCAGCCTGGCGCGTACCGCCAACAATTGGGACGATTCCCCCGGCTACGGCCGGCGCATCCTGACACCCTTCGCGGGCGGGGTGGCCGGCACGCCGCAGATCGATGTGGCGAAGAGCTACGGCATCATGCAGCTGGGCTGGGCGGCCCATGCCGGATTGATCGCCCCCTTCCTGGGCGGGGAGTGGAACAACAACCTCACTGTGCAGACCAACGATATCTCCTATGGCATCGCCTATTCCGGCAATGGCGGATCGCGCTTCGACACCACCATCCGCAAGCGCAACGGCGAATTCGGCAGCCATTGGCAAAAGACCATGGGCGATTTCAACCTGGAAAGCCTGGTGCTGCAGCGGCTGGGCAAGGAAGCCGACAGCAACACCAGCGCGCAGACCAGCGGCAACGCGATTTTCCGCAACGACAGTTCGACCGGCGAAAGCATCGGCCGCGTCACCCTGCGCTATGCCGCAACGCCGGACCTGAACCTGCAGGTGGGCGGCGAAGGCGCCTATAACTATCTCAATGGGCGCTCCAGCTTCCTGTCCAATGGCGCGGCCGTCAAAATCCCCAACGCCAATGTCTCGGTGAATGAGAAACGCGCCGAAGGCTTTGGCCAGGCCACCTGGAAATTCGCCCCGCAATGGTCGCTGGAAGCCGGCGTGCGGTTTGAATATTCCCGGATCGGCGAGACCGGCGACACCGTCAAGACGCGCGACTTCTTCTATGTGAAGCCCCGCGCCCTGCTGGCCTGGGCGCCGGACGAAGACACCCAGCTGCGGCTGCGGGTGGAAAAGAAGCTGGGGCAACTGAACTTCAACAATTTCGTCGCCAGTTCAGGCCTGTCCAGCTTCGGCGTGGCGGCCGGCAATGCCGATCTGCGCCCCGACCAGCGCTGGCAGGTCGAAGCCAGCGCCGAGCGTCATTTCTGGGGCAAGGGCGCGCTGGTCCTGACCCTGCTGCACGAGGACATCACCGATCTTCAGGATTACATCCCGGTGGGCGGGGGGCTGGATACGCCGGGCAACGTGCCCCACGCCGTCAGCGACCGCATCACCCTCAGCGGCACGGTGCCGCTGGATTTCCTGGGCCTG
The DNA here is from genome assembly GCA_947373775.1 of Alphaproteobacteria bacterium. The sequence goes on along the minus strand of CANBZE010000147.1, from coordinate 1,385 downwards.
CACAATGGCCTGCTCAAGCCCACCTTCTATTGGGAGAACAGCAGCCTGGCCGATCCGGTCACCGGCATGACCCGCCGCATCTCCGGCCAGCGTGACCGGCGCCTGTTCATCGAGATCGACCAGGACATCGACAGCTGGAATTCGACCTGGACGTTCGGCATCGGGCCATCCTTCAGCAATACCAACTGGCGCATTTCCCAGATCAACCTGATTGCCATCCACAATCCCTACGACTATGCGACCTGGACCTGGCACCCCGCGCCCGATCTCAGCCTGAAGTTCGAGGTCGACAACATCATCCCCTATCGCTTCGGGAATGAGCAGATCAATTATGCGGGCCCGCGCAATCTGGGTACCCTGGCGTCTATCCAGGACGTGGCCATCCGTACCCGGCCCCGGCTGTATGTCCAATTGCGAAAGACTTTCTGAGCGGCATCGGCTATGAGGAGGCGATGCCGAATTTCTGCGCCAACCTGACATGGCTGTTCCAGGAACATGCATTCCTGGACCGCTTCGCCGCCGCCGCCGATGCAGGTTTCACCGCGGTGGAGTATCTGTTTCCCTATGACTATGGCGCCGACGACATCGCGGCGCGGCTGTCAAAGCACAAGCTGAAGGCCGTGCTGCTGAACGTGGCGCCGGGCGATGTCGCCGGCGGCGAACGGGGACTGTCCGCCCTGCCGGATCGCAAGGCGGATTTTCGCAAGGCGGTGGATCAGGCGCGCATTTATGCCGATACGGCGGGTGCTACGCGGGTGCACCTGATGGCGTCGATCGCCTCGGGCCCCGAAGCGCTGGCGACCTATAAAGACTCCATCAAATACACTTGTGAAAAGCTGCACGATCTCACCGTGCTGCTGGAGCCGATCAACAATCGTGATATTCCCGGCTATCTGATGAACGATTTCCATCTGGCCGAGCAGATCATCACCGAACTGAAGCTGCCCAATCTTCGCTTCCAGTTCGACATCTATCACCGCCAGATCCTGCATGGCGATGTGATGCGCGGGCTCGAGCAGTTGATGCCCATGATCGACCACATGCAGATCGCCTCGGTGCCTGGGCGCAATGAACCCACCACCGGCGAACTGGATGACGCCAAGGTGCTGCGGGTCATCGATGCCATGGGCTATCGCGGCTATATCGGCTGCGAGTACAAGCCCGCCACCACGACCGTCGAAGGCCTTGGCTGGATGAAAGCCTTCAGCGGGCCGGCAGCAAAGGCAGCGGCTCCACCTTCCCCACGATGAACAGATAGGACAGCGCGCCCACCACGCACAGCCCGCCCGCCACCGCCAACGGGATCAGGAACGAGCCCTTGGTCAGCACCAGCATCACGCCGGTAAAGGTGGTGATCAGGATGCCCGCCAGGTTGCCGGCAAAAT
>CANBZE010000146.1 GCA_947373775.1 Alphaproteobacteria bacterium | reverse complement strand
GACGGCAGCTGGTACAACGGTCCCTTCTACTATCGCGACTATGGCGGGCGCCGGCAGTTCTGGATGCATGGCGGCTGGCACTATGGCAATTCGCGCGGCGGCAACTACCGCCAGGCGCTGGGCCGTGGCGGCTATTACGGCAATCGCGGTTTTGGCGGCGGTTATGCCGGACGCAACTTCAATCGCGGCGGCAGCTATGGCGGCCGGAGTTACGGCAACCAGAACTTCGGCAACCAGGGCTTTGCCAATCGTGGCGGATTCCAGCAGCGGCAATATTCGGCCCAGCCTTACACCGGCAGCCACAACTGGAATCGCGGCGGCTTCGGCGGCGGCAATTGGAACCGCCAGGGCTTCCAGAGCCAGACCGCGCAGCCCTACCAGGGCCGCAGCTTCGGCGGCGGCGGTGGTGGCTGGCGCGGCGGGTTCCGCGCCCAGCAGCAGGCGGCGCCTCAAGCCGCTCCGCAACAACAGGCCGCACCGCAGAACAATGGCGGCGGCCATAACTGGAACGGTGGCGGTCGCGGCGGCGGCGGCGGCTGGCACCACGGACATTAAAGTGAGCGCCTGAACGAAGAGCCCCGGCAGCAATGCCGGGCTCTTTGCTTTTAAGGATTTGTTAACCCGCAAAAGCCCGGCAAGGCGGAATTTTCGCGGTTAACAAATTGGAAAGTCCCGGGGGCGATATTGACCCCATGAGCGAGCGCATTCCTGCCGTCACCAAGGCCTTGCTGACCCTCAGCGTCTTCTTCGCCTGCGCCACCCTGGGCGCGGCGCTGGCGCTGTTCACCGGCTGGCCGGTCGCCATCCTGTCGGGGATGGTGGGCTTCATCTGTGTCCAGCAGGTCGCCGCCAGCTTTGCCCGCCGCCGCGACAAGCGCGCCATCGCCCGCGAGATGGCGCATCTGCGCAAAGGCCACATGGATTTCGAAAGCGCCCTGAACGACACCCGCACGCGTTTGGGCGAACTGGGCGGACTGATCGAGGAACGCGCCAACAGCCAGGAACGCAAGATCGTCGCCGAGCTGCAGGTGCTGGAAACCCTGATGCGCGATTTCGCCCGCAAGATTTCGCGCACCGCCGCGGTGGTGCCGCAGGAAGCCGCGCCTAAGCAGCAGCGTGGCCCGGCATCGGCCTATCTCAATACCTTGGGCGGCAAGGATGAGCTCTTGGAGACCATCCGCGCCAGTCTGGAACAGAACCGCGTCGATCTGTACCTGCAGCCCATCGTCAGCCTGCCGCAGCGCAAGCTGCGCTATTACGAAGCGCTGTCGCGCCTGCGCGACGAGGACGGGCAGGTCATCATGCCCGACCAGTATATCCTGGTGGCGGGCCGCGCCGGCCTGATGAGCGTGGTGGATAACCTGCTGCTGTTCCGCTGCGTGCAGATCGTGCGCCGTCTGACCCAGAAAAGCCGCGACATCGGCATCTTCTGCAACATCTCCGGCGAGACCCTGGCCGACAAGGAATTCTTCCCCCAGTTCCTGGACTATATGCGGGTCAACCGCGACCTGGCGGGCCAGATCATTTTCGAATTCAGCCAGCAGGCATTCCTCAAGGCGGGCATCGAGGGCGAGAAGAACCTCACCTCGCTGGCGACCATGGGCTTTGCCCTGTCGATGGATCATGTCGACAGCCTGGGCATCGACTTCCTGCGCCTCAAGGCGATCGGCTTCCGCTATCTGAAAGTGCGCTCCAACACCCTGATGCGCGGCATGAACGGCGCCGGCTCCGCGGTGGCCGCCGAGGACTTCAAGAAGCTGCTCACCCGCCACGGCCTGAACCTGATCGCCGAGCGGGTCGAGGACGAAAAGACCGTGGTGCAGCTGCTGGATTATGCCGTGGATTATGCGCAGGGCTATCTGTTCGGCGAGCCGCGCGCGGTGCGTGAGGATTCGCTCAAGCCGGTCAGTGCGTTGGAATCCGCGCCGGTGATCCCGTTTAGAAAAGCTGGCTGAAAAGCCTTTGCTGTTCTAAGGTTCCCGCGTTAAGGCCGGGGCCATGTACAAAAAAGTCTTCATCAGCTGTTCCAGCAAGGATGCCAAGGTCGCGTCATCGATCTGTCATGCGCTGGAAGGGCGCGGCCATGGCTGCTGGATATCCAGTCGCGACGTGACGCCGGGCGAGAATTACCAGGGCGCCATCGTGCGCGCCATCAGCGATGCCGGCGCCATGGTGATGGTGTTCTCCACCAACGCCAACAATTCCGAAGAGATCAAGAAGGAACTGGCGCTGGCCAGCCAGTCGAACCTGATCGTCATTCCGGTGCGGGCTGAGGACGTGCTGCCATCCGAGGATTTCCGCTACGAGCTGGCGACGCGCCAGTGGATCGACCTGTTTGACGATTGGGAACAGGCCATTGAGACGTTGGGCCGCAAGGTCGACGGCGTCATCCCGCGTGACGTCGAACCCTGGATGTGTGCCATGGAGATGATGGAGGCGCACAAGCCCACGCCGTCGCCGTTTGCGCCCAAGCCGGGTGTACCGGCTCCCAAGCGGGACAAAAATCCCCTGCCGCTGATCATTATGGGCACACTCGCCGTGCTGGCGCTGGCGGTGGTTGCCGGCGGCACATGGCTGATGCGCCCGCCGCCGCAGCCTGCCGTGCCCAAAGGCATGATGCTGATGCGGGAAGCCGACATGCAAGCGCCGCCGGCCGGCATGGACCCGGCCAGGCTGGAAAGCGATCTGTGGGATGCGGTGAAGGATAGCGGCAATGAAGCGGCGCTGAATTCCTATCTGGCGAAATTTCCGGACGGAATTTTCGCCGCCGCCGCCAGGGCGCGGATCGAGGCGTTGAACAAGCCTGTCGCTGCGCCCGTGAAGACTGCGTCTGTGACGCCGGCTGTGAAAGCCGCTGCCAAACCTGCAGCGCCCGCGACGGCGCCGTCGCATGATCACGCGATGGCCATGGCGATGCCGGCCTCTTCGCCGGCTGACGGCAATCTCAACAGTGCGGTGCAGATGGCGGTGTCGATGGCGCGCTCGGCGGAAGGCCGCGCCCGCGAAATGGCGCAGAGCGGCGAGCAGGCATTCAAGCTGGCCCAGGCGGGTACCGCCGACTATGGCACCCAGACCGTGCATGAGGGCGTGCAATGGTCCGGGCGGCTGACCGATCTCAATGCCGGTGCGCCGGCCGTCGTCACCTATGCCAATGGCACGCGTTATGCGGGCGGCACACGCGGCGGCCATCGCAACGGCGTCGGCGTCTTCACCGGCACGCCGTCGCTGGCGTTCCGCGAGCGGGTGGGCGAGTTCGCCGCCGACCAGATGTCGGGCTATGGCGTGGTCTATCGCAACGACGGGCGGGTGCGCGCGGGGCAGTGGAAAGCCGGCGTCGCCGAAGGCTATGGCGCGATCTATGACACAAAGGGCAAGCTGGTCGAGCAGGGCCTGTTTTCCGGTGACAAGCTGGTGACGCCGCTGACCGGCAACTAAGCCGCGGTTGACCCAAAAGGGTGGCCGTGGCATCGCCTGTTTTCCCGTCCAAGCGTTATCCCACCATGCCGCTGCCCCGCCTGATATCCGGTCTTTCTGAAATTGCCGCCAGCCATGACGCGCTGATCTGCGACGTGTGGGGCGTGGTGCATGACGGCAGCCGCCACCATCCCGCCGCCGCTGACGCGCTGTATCGCTTCAAGGAAAAACACGGGCCGGTGGTGCTGCTGACCAACGCGCCGCGCGTGCCGGCGGAAGTCGCCGCCCAGTGCGCGAGCTATGGCCTGCCGCCCGATTGCTATGACGCGATTGTCAGTTCCGGCGGCGCAGCGCGCGAGGAACTGGCGCGGCGCAGCGCTACCCGCACTTTGCCGCTGCATTATATCGGCCCCGACCGCGATCTGCCGATGATCGAGGGATTGGATATTCGCCGCACCGATATCGCGCAGGCCGAAGTGTCGCTGGCCATCGGCCTGCGCGACGACATGGCCGAGACGCCGGCCGATTATGTGGACGAACTGGCGGCGATGAAGGCGCGGGGGCTCACCATGCTCTGCGCCAATCCCGACCTGGTGGTGCACCGGGGCACCCGTCTGGTCTATTGCGCCGGTTCGCTGGCCAAGGACTATGAGGCGCTGGGCGGGCAGGTGATCTATTACGGCAAGCCCCATCTGCCGGTATACCAGGCCGCTTTGGCGGCGGCCGCCCTGGCGGCGCAAGCCGCCAACAGACAGAGCCCCAAACGCCCCCTGGCGGTGGGCGACGGGCTTTTGACCGACATCAAGGGCGCCAATGCCGCAGGGCTGGAGGTTCTCTTCATCGCCGACGGGGTTCATGGCGAGGAGATTGCACCTTATACTGACGAACACATGGCGGCCCTGTTCACCCGGTTCGGGGCGAACGCTGGTACCGTCACCCGCAAACTGGCCTGGTGAACAATGCCCAGCGTGTATCTCGATGAACTCAAGCCCGGCATGACGGCCAGCAGCACCCACACCGTCACCGAGCGGGACGTGCAGCTGTTCGGCGAAGCCACCGGCGACATGAACCCGGTGCATTTCGACGAGGAGTTCGCCCGGCGGACCGTGTTCCGCGGCCGGGTCGCGCATGGCGCGCTCAGCATCGGCTATATCTCGGCGCTGCTGGGCACCCAGCTGCCGGGGGAGGGCTCGATCTTCCTGTCGGCCAGCATCATCTTCAAGATTCCGGTGCGGATCGGTGACACCGTCGTGACCACCGCCACGGTGCGCGAAGTCAATGGCCGCTCCGCGGTGATGGACTGCGAATGCACGGTGGAGGGCAAGCAGGTGCTGACCTCGGAGGCGCATGTGCTGGCGCCAAAGCGTCCTTCCGGAGCCTGATGCGCATTTTCCGCCATTATGATGACGTGCCCGCTGCCTTGCGCGGCGCGGTGGTGGCGATCGGAAATTTCGATGGCGTCCACCGGGGCCACCGCGCCCTGATCGCCGAGGCCAAGATGCAGGCCGAAGCGCGCCGCAGCCCGCTGGCGGTGCTGAGTTTCGAGCCCCATCCGCAGGAGTTCTTCAAGCCGTCTCCCGATTGTTTCCGCCTGACACCGCTGCGCGCCAAGGCGCGGCTGCTGGCGGATCTGGGGGTGGATGCGTTGTTCGCGCTGAATTTCGATGGCGACATGGCCAAACGCACCCCGCAAGACTTTGTGCTGAATGTCCTGGTCGAAGGGCTTGGCATTTCGGGCGCGGTGGTGGGCCATGATTTCGAGTTCGGCCAGAAACGCGCCGGCAATCTCGCCACCTTGTCCTATATGGGTGAGATGGAAGGCTTCACCGTCACCGCTTTTGATACCGTCACCGCATCGGGCGACGAGAAGATTTCCTCCACCCTGATCCGCAAGATGCTGCGCGAGGCGCGGCCCGAGGAAGCGGCGCGGCTGCTGGGTCATCCCTGGGCAGTGGAGGCCCGGGTCGAGCATGGCGATGCGCGCGGCCGCACCATGGGCTTTCCCACCGCCAACATGCATCTGGGCCACTGCCTGGCGCCGGCTTTCGGGGTCTATGCGGTGCGGGTCAACATCCTGGAAGGCGACCGCACCGTGGCCCGCCATGACGGTGTGGCCAATTTCGGCATCCGGCCCATGTATCAGGTGAACGTGCCCTTGCTGGAAACCCACCTGTTCGATTTCGACGGCGATCTGTATGGCAAATACCTGTCGGTGGAGCTGATCCAGTACATCCGCCCCGAAGCCAAGTTTGCCGACCTGGACGCCCTGATCGCACAAATTGGCGCCGATGCCGCCAAGGCACGGGAAATCCTCGCGAAAA
>CANBZE010000145.1 GCA_947373775.1 Alphaproteobacteria bacterium | reverse complement strand
CGCTCCATCAAGATGGTGTGGCGTGAACCCATCATCGCATCCAGCCGCATGGCGCGCGCCGCCTCGCCCTTGGCGCGCAGCCGGGCGGCGCGTTCCTTGACCAGGGCGCGGGGCAGCTGGGGCATCCTGGCGGCAGGCGTACCGGCGCGGGGCGAAAAGCCGAAGACATGCAGCTGCGACAGCCCGGCATCGTTCACCAGCGCCAGGCTGTTTTCGAACATCGCGTCATCCTCGGTGGGAAATCCGGCGATCAGGTCCGCGCCGAAGGCGGCATCGGGCCGATGACGGCGCACCGCATCGCAGAAAGCGATGGTGTCGGCTCTGGCGTGGCGGCGCTTCATGCGCTTGAGGATCATGTCGTCACCCGACTGGGCCGACAGATGGAAATGCGGCATCAGCCGCTCTTCCTCGGCGATGGCGCGCATCAGGGTGTCGTCGGCCTCGATGCTGTCGATGGAGGAAAGTCGCAACCGCTTCAGTTCAGGCACCAGTTTGAGAATCTTGCGCACCAGGGTGCCCAGCCCGGGTGTGCCCGGCAGGTCGGCGCCATAGGAAGTGAGGTCCACGCCGGTCAGCACGATCTCGGCAAAGCCCTGTTCCACCACCTGGCGGGCGTGCCTCACCACCGTGCCCATCGGAACGCTGCGCGAGGGGCCCCGGCCATAGGGAATGATGCAGAAGGTGCAGCGATGATCGCAGCCATTCTGCACCGACAGGAAGGCGCGGGTCTTGCCCTCGAAATGATCCACCATCGGGGATGCATTTTCGCGCAGGCCCATAATGTCGGCGACACGGATTTTGTCGCCAAAGCCGGCATAGCTTTCCGCGGTCAATTTTTCGGCATTGCCCAGCACGCGGTCCACTTCGGGCATGGCGGCATAGGTGTGGGGCTCGGTTTGCGCGGCGCAGCCGGTGACGATGATGCGGCATCCCGGTTGTTCGCGCTTCAGGCGGCGGATGGCCTGGCGCGACTGGCGCACCGCTTCGGCCGTGACGGCGCAGGTATTGATCACCACCGCATCGCGCAATTGGGCCTCGCGGGCACGGTCCTTGATCGCTTCGCTCTCATAGGCATTGAGGCGGCAGCCGAACGTCACGACCTGGACGGTCATGGCTTGCCTGAAAGCTTGTTCAGGTCCAGCCGGCCGCGGAACGGTTCCGCAGTGGGGCCGGTCATCAGCACATGGCCGTCTTCCTCGCGCCATTCGATCAAGAGCGAGCCGCCGTCCAGGATGACTTCCACCTTGCGGCCCGTCAGGCCCCGCCGGATGGCCGATACGGCGGTGGCGCAGGCGCCGGTGCCGCAGGCCAGGGTCACGCCCACGCCGCGCTCCCACACCCGCATGCGGATTTTGCCGGGGTCCAGCACCTGGGCGAACTCGACATTGGTGCGGTTGGGAAACAGCGGCAGGGTTTCGATTTTTGGACCCAGCATTGTGATGGGCGCGGCCACGGCATCGGGCACGAACAGCACGCAATGGGGATTGCCCATCGAGGCGGCGCTGGCCGGTACGCTGGAGCCGCCCACTTCGATGAGAAAATTGCTGGTATCGGTTTCCTGCGCCAGCGGGATCTGTTTCCAGTCCAGCCGCGGCTCGCCCACATCCACCGTCACGGCGCCCTTGCCGGCATCGCTGCAGATCAGAAGCCCGCCCTTGGTGCTCAGTTTGACCCGCGCCAATCCGCGCTCATCCAGCAGCAGCCGCGCGATGCAGCGCGTGGCGTTGTAGCAGCTTTCCGATTCCGATCCGTCGGCATTGAAGAACAGTATGCTGGCATCGGCCTGGGCGCCGCCGGGGCGTATCATCACCACCGTGTCGCAGCCCACGCCGAAATGGCGGTTGGCCACGGCCTTGGCCTGCATTGCGGTCAGGTTGACGGCGGCGTCGCGCGCGTCGAACACCACAAAATCATTGCCCAGGCCATGCATTTTCACGAAAGCGGTCATGGGAGCCTTATAGAAGGGCGGGAAGCGCTTTTCCATGGACTTGAGGCGGTAAAATTCCCAAGCTGGCGCGACAATATCGCGGAACCGCCATGCGCATCCTCATCAGCCTGATCGCTCCGCTGCTCATCCTTGCTTCAGGAGCCTTTGCTGTGACCGACGACCCGTATGCCTGGCTGGAAGACGTGCATGGCGAAAAGCCGCTGGCCTGGGTGAAGGCGGAAAATGCCAAAGCGCTGGGGCCGCTGAAGGCCGATCCGCGCTACCAGAAGAATTACGATTCCCTCATGCAGGTGCTGGACGCCACCGACCGCATTCCCACCGGCGGGCTCAGCCACGGCTTTGTTTATAATTTCTGGCAGGACGCGGCCAACCCCAAGGGCCTGTGGCGCCGCACGACTATCGCCGATTACCAGAACAGCGATCCCAAATGGGAGGTGCTGCTGGACGTGGATGCGCTGGCCAAAGACCAGAAAGAAAACTGGGTGTTCAAGGGCGCGGAATGTTCGCCCGGCGAGGTGCGCTGCCTGCTGCGCCTGTCGCGCGGCGGCGGCGATGCCGTGGTGGTGCGCGAATATGACCTGAAGGCGAAGAAACTGGCCGATGACGGCTTTGCCTTGCCCGAAGCCAAGATCGACGCTGCGTATCTGGACGACAACACGGTGCTGTTCGCCACCGCCAAGGACGGCGAGACCAAGTCCGGCTATGCCCGCATCGTCAAGCTGTGGAAGCGAGGGCTCCCGCTGGCGGACGCCAAGATGCTTTACGAAAGCCAGGTGGAAGACGTGCTGGCGGCGCCCGCCACCTTTCACAGCAAACAGGGCAATGCAGGGTTGGTGATCCGGGCGGTGAATTTCTTTGAAAGCGATTATTTCCTGCTGACGGGCGACAGCGTGAAGCAATTGCCGCTGCCGCGCTCGGCCGACGTGAAGGGGTTGTTCGACGGCGCCTGGCTGGCCACCTTGCGCCAGCCTTTCGAGACCGGCGGCGTCAAGCTGCCCAAGGGCGCGCTGGTGGCGTTCCGCGACGGCGCGCCGCCGCAGGTGATCTTCGCGCCCGGTCCGCGCCAGAGCATCGAAAGCGTCGGCATCGGCCGCGACAAGATTTATGCCGCCATCACCGACAATGTGATCGGTGCGGTGCATGTCTTCACCACCAACGGCAAAGGCTGGTCGGACAAGGTGCTGTCGCTGCCGGGGCAGGGCGCTGCCGACATCGTCTCGACCAATGATTTTGGCTCCGAAGCGCTGTTCAGCTTCCAGAACTACCTGACACCACCCACCCATTATTTCGACGATGGCAGCGATCATCCACGCGCCATCAAGTCGTTGCCGGCGCGCTTCGATGCGTCAAACCTGGTCAGCGAACAGTTTGAGGCCGTCAGCAAGGACGGCACCAAAATCCCTTACTTCGTCACAAGGCCCAAGACCCTGAACGGCCCCGCGCCCACCGTGCTCTATGGCTATGGCGGCTTCGAGGTGTCCCTGACGCCGGGCTACAGCGCCAATATGGGCCGCCTGTGGCTGGCCCATGGCGGCATCTATGTGGTGGCCAATATCCGCGGCGGCGGCGAGTTCGGGCCCGCCTGGCATGACGCGGCGCTGAAGAACAAGCGCCAGCATGCCTATGACGATTTCGAGGCCGTGGCGGCCGACCTGGTCAAGCGCGGCCTGACCACGACCAAACAGCTTGGCATCATGGGCGGCTCCAATGGCGGGCTTCTGGTCTCCACCGTGATGGTGCAACGGCCCGAACTGTTCGGCGCCGTGGTCTGCCAGGTGCCGCTGATCGACATGATCGCCTATAGCCATATCGGCGCCGGCGCGAGCTGGGTAGCTGAATATGGCGATCCGGCGATCCCGGCCGAGCGCGATTACATCCTCACCTACTCGCCGTACCAGAATGTCAAAAAGGGCGTGAAATACCCGCCGGTGTTCTTCGTGACCGCTACCAGCGACGACCGGGTGACGCCGGTGCATGCCCGCAAGATGGCGGCGCGGATGCTGGAGCAGGGTCACCAGGTGATGTTCTATGAGAACACCGATGGCGGCCATGCCGCCGCCGCCGACCATCGCCAGTATGCCGAGATGTTCGCGCTGAGCTTCGTGTACTTCGCGCAGAAACTCGGGCTTCAAGGATAGGCGCGTATCGGGCAAGCCGATCCGCGCGGTCGCAATTAACACTTGTTACTTTAACGATGCCTGTTAAGCGCGTTCGCAAGTAATCGTCAGCAACTGCGCGCGCTTGCGCTAAATCCCGGCTGTCCCATTTTGAGGCAACCAAATGCGCAAGATGTTCAAGAAACTGCTACGCGATAATAGCGGCGCCACGGCCATCGAATATGGCCTGATCGCCGCCCTGATCGCCGTGGCCATTATCAGCGGTGTGTCGGCGGTGGGCTCCAAGCTTTCCACCAGCTTCGACACGGTACAGACCAGCCTGAAGTAGCCTTCGGAGCAGCAGAAAAGGAAACGGCCCGCCAGTCGCCTGGCGGGCCGTTTTCATTTGGAGTGGCTGGAGCCTCGCGGCCCTTTATTCGATTGGGCCTAACGGCCCTTGGCAATCCGCGGCTTGGGCGGGGCGGCGGGGGCTTCCTTGGGCTTGGAGGCCTTGTAGATCTTGGTCAGGGCTTCGCGGCTTTTGATGGCGGCAGCGGTCATTTCGGGCAGTTTGGGCATGGGGAACTCTCGGGTGGGAACTTCTGGCCCCACCCTAAGGTCCTACAGCCTTTCCGTAAACGGATGAATCTGCAGGGCTGCTCAGCCCGGTGCAGCACCCTGAATCCCCAGGCGAACCAGGTAGACCGACTGGGACGCGCACATCCACAGCCAGTCGCGCTTGGGACCGCAGAAGGTGACGTTGGCGCAGGTCTCGGGCAGGCGGATGCGGCCGATGCATTTGCCGGCCGGGTTCCACACCGTGACGCCCATATAGCCGGGCACCGAAGTCGAGCCGGACCAGACATTGCCTGCCACGTCCACCCGGTGGCCATCGGGGCCGCAATGCACGCCGTCCACATCGCAATCGGTGAAACGGCGCTGGTTGGCGATCTTGGTGCCCACCACGTCGGCCACATCGATGCCGGTGCCCCAGGCGAAATAGACCTTGGAATAGTCGGGCGAGAAGGCGATGCCGTTGGGCACCAGACCCGGCTTGCCTTCCACAATCACGTCCAGGCGCCCGCTGGGGTCCCAGCGATAGACGCAAGGCGGACGCACCTGCTTCTGGGAGCCGATAATGCCGGCGCTGCCATTGCCGATATTGGGGTTGGCCAGGCCTTTGGGATTGAAGATGGCGATGCCGGGGTCGGGATGGCCCTCGGCCAGCTGCGCGCCGTAATAGGGATCGGTGAACCAGATCGAGCCGTCCTTGTGGGGCGCGATATCGTTTGGCGAGTTCAGCGGCTGCCCGTTGTAATTGTCGGCCAGCACGGTCATGGAGCCGTCATGCTCCCAGCGCACAACGCGGCGCAGGTAATGCTGCGCCGAAATCTGGCGGCCCTGGAAGTCGAAGGTATTGCCGTTGGAGTTGAAGGACTGGTGGCGGAATTCGCTGATCTGGCCCGTCTCCCAGATATAGCGATACTGGATGTCCTTGGAGACATCGGAGAACACCACATACTGGCCTTCGCTGCTCCAGGCCGGGCCTTCGGCCCACTCGAAGCCGGTCTTCACGCGCTTGATGGAGCTGTGGCCGATGAAGATGTCATTGGCGCTGGGGTCCATCAGGATGATGTCCGGATCGGGATAAATGTTGGGCGGCGCATCCGGGCCATAGGTGCGGCCATTGAGGATGG
>CANBZE010000144.1 GCA_947373775.1 Alphaproteobacteria bacterium | reverse complement strand
GGCGGCGCATAGCTCAGCGCCACCGGACAGCGCGCGGTGCTCCCCGTCACCTGGCAAACGCCGACCTTCCAGGCGCTGGCCCCTTCGAACAACGACGAGAAAATATCGCCTTCCAGCATGGGCGGCACGGCATTCTTTACCTTGGCGGTCAGCCGCGCCTGGGCGGCGGCGGCGCCGACCAGTTGCTTGTTAAGGCGCGGCGACAGCACCGGCGCATAGCGCACCCGCTCGGTGGCATCGGGGATGCCGCCGCCCTGGACGTGCAGCGGTCCATAGACGGCATAAAAGGCTTGCACCGCCGCCGCCGGATCGTCCTGCGGGAATGCGGGCGTTGCCGCCAGCAGCAGACATGCAAGCAGGAGCTTTCTCATCAACGCGATTTCAGGCCGTCGCGGATTTCGCGCAGCAGCAGCACTTCTTCGGACGGCGGCGGCGCGGCGGCGGTGGCGGGCGCCACCAGCTTGTTGAGTTGGCGCAGCAGCATGAACAGGGCGAAGGCCACGATCAGGAAGTTGATGCAGGCATTGATGAACAGGCCATAATTCAGGGTCACAGCCTTGGCGGCCTTGGCAGCGGCCAATGTATCCACCGCGTGATCGCCCTTGAGCACGACGAAGAAGTTGGCGAAGTCCACGCCACCCAGCGCCAGGCCGATCGGCGGCATGACGACGTCATTGACCAGCGAATTGACGATGCCGGTGAAGGACGCGCCGATGATCACACCGACCGCCAGGTCCACGACATTGCCGCGCATGGCAAATTTCTTGAATTCACCGATCAGGGACATGAATCAGGCCTTTCAGATGCGCGGCAGAAGCTAATCGCCGCCGTCGCCTTTTCCAACATGTCGCGGACCGCGCCGACAGCTGCGGAAATTATTGTATTTCTTTCAATGGGTTATGATGACCCACTGGCGTGCCGCCAAATTCTTCGCCCCTCTGATCCAGAGCAGTGACAGTGCCCAAAAGCCCCGGAAATAGCCTTTTCAGGCTTGCGCCGGGCCAAATCCCCTTATAGAACCCGCGCTCTTTCGAGTGGCCCGGCCGGACATGCCGTGGCGGCTCCAAACGCGACCTGGGCGTAACGCCCTCAAAGGAAAAGCAAAATGTCCAAGATGAAGACCAAGTCGGGCGCTAAAAAGCGCTTCAAGATCACCAAGACCGGGAAGATCAAGACCCACCAGGTCGGCAAGCGCCACAGGTTGATCAACAATTCGCCGGCGCGTACGCGCGACCTGCGCGGCATGGACACCCTGTCCTCGTCGGAAACCCGGCGCGTGAAGCGCTGGATGCCGTATGGCGGGGGAATCTAAACCATGAGCCGTTCACCCCGTTCCGTTCCGTCGCGCGCCCGCCGCAACAAGGTCCTGAAGCAAGCCAAGGGCTTTACCGGCCGCCGCAAGAACAACATCACCACGGCCAATGCCGCGGTCGATAAGTCGCTGCAGCACAACTATATCGGCCGCAAGGAGCGCAAGCGTAACTTCCGCGCCCTGTGGATCCAGCGCATCAACGCCGCCGTGCGCGAGCATGGCGTCACCTACAGCCGATTTATCGCCGGGCTCGCCGGCGCCGGCATCGAGATCGACCGCAAGGTTCTGTCCGATCTGGCCATCCACGAGCCCGCAGCGTTCAAGGCTCTGGTGGATCAGGCGTCTAAGGCCTAAGCAGACTTCACCGGAGATTCGGCGGGCGTTCGCGTCCGCCGGTCGTTCTCACCCGGAGTTTGCATGACCGATATCGCCGCCCTTCAGTCCGAGATACTGGCGCAGGTTTCTGCCGCGGCCGATGAAGCCGCGCTGGAAGCCCTGCGCGTCGGCACGCTTGGCAAGAAGGGTTCGGTCAGCGCGCTGCTCGCCACCATGGGCAAGCTTTCGCCCGAAGAACGCAAGGTTCAGGGCCCGTTGTTCAACGGCCTGCGCGACACCGTCACCGAGGCCATTGCCGCGCGCAAGATCCAGCTGGCTGATGCGGCGCTGGATGCGCGGCTGGCAGGCGAGACCCTGGACGTCACCCTGCCCGCACGCAGCGAAAACAGCGGCACGATTCATCCCATCAGCCAAGTGCTGGATGAAGTGGTCGCCATCTTCGCCGAGCTGGGCTTTGGCGTCGCCGAAGGCCCGGACGTGGAGTTCGATGATTACAACTTCACGAAGCTGAACATTCCGCCCGACCATCCTGCCCGCCAGATGCAGGACACCTTTTACGTCGCCCCCCAGGCCGACGGTTCCAGCCATGTGCTGCGCACCCATACTTCACCGGTGCAGGTGCGCACCATGTTGAACAGCAAGCCGCCGATCCGCATCATCTCGCCGGGCCGCACCTACCGGGTCGACAGCGACGCTACCCATTCGCCCATGTTCCACCAGGTCGAAGCGCTGGTGGTGGACAAGGGCATTCACCTGGGCCACCTGAAATGGACAGTTGAGCAGTTCTGCAAGGCCTTCTTCGAGATCGACCAGATCGAACTGCGGGCGCGGCCTTCCTTCTTCCCCTTCACCGAACCGTCGCTGGAATGGGACATGCGCTGCGACCGCAGCGTGCCGGGCAAGATCACGTTCGGCACCGGCAATGACTGGCTGGAGCTGGGTGGCTCGGGCATGGTCCATCGCAAGGTGCTGGAGAATTGCGGCATCGATGCCATCCAATATTCCGGCTTTGCCTTCGGCTTCGGCCTGGACCGCATGGCGATGCTGAAATACGGCATGCCCGACATCCGCAGCTTCTTTGAATCGGACCTGCGCTGGCTGAAGCATTACGGCTTCCAGCCGCTGGATATTCCCACGCTTGATGGGGGACTCAGCCGGTGAAGTTCACACTGAGTTGGCTCAAAGAGCATCTGGACACCGATGCGAGCGCGAGCGAGATCGGCGCGCGGCTGACATCCATCGGCCTGGAAGTGGAAAGCATCACCGATCCGGGCGCCGGTCTGAAGGATTTCATTGTCGGCGAAGTCATCACTGCGGAAAAGCATCCCAACGCCGACAAGCTGCGGCTGTGCAGCGTCAGCGATGGCAAGGACAGCTTGCAGATCGTTTGCGGCGCGCCCAATGCGCGGGCCGGGATCAAGGTGGTACTGGCGCGGCCTGGCACAGTGATCCCCGCCACCGGCGATGCCTTGAAAGTCGGAAAAATCCGGGACGTGGAATCGCGCGGCATGATGTGCAGCGCGCGCGAATTGCTGCTGGGCGAAGACCATGACGGCATCATCGAGCTGAAGCCCGGCGCCAAGGCCGGCGCACCCGTGGTGGCGGCGCTGGTGGAAGCGGGCCTTCTGGCCGACGATCCCCTGTTCGACGTTTCCATCACCCCCAATCGCGGCGATGCGGCATCGGTGTTCGGTATCGCCCGCGACCTGGCGGCCGGCGGGCTTGGCACCCTGAAGACCGAGAAGGTCCAGCCGGTGGCGTGCAAATTCCCCAGCCCCAAGACAATCACGCTCGACTTCACACAAGAGAACAAAGACGCCTGCCCCATCTTCGCGGGCCGCCTGATCCGCGGCGTCAAGAATGGTCCCGCGCCGCAATGGGTGCAGGATCGTTTGAAGTCGGTGGGCATGAAGTCCATCTCGGCGCTGGTGGATGCCACCAATTTGATCGCCCAGGATCGCGGCCGCCCGCTGCATGTGTTCGACGCCGACAAGCTGAGCGGCAACCTCCATGCCCGCATGGCGCAGGACCATGAACAGGTGCTGGCGCTGGACGACAAGACCTATGTGCTGGATGCGCAGACCATCGTCATCGCCGACGACAGTTACGCCCGCGCCATCGCCGGCATCATGGGCGGGCTGGATACCGGCAGCTTTGAAGACACCAGGAACGTCTTCCTGGAGTCAGCCTGGTTCGATCCGGCGCGCATCGCCCGCACCGGCCGCAAGCAAGGCATCATTTCCGACGCCCGCTACCGCTTTGAGCGCGGCGTCGATCCGCAATTCGTCCTGCCGGGCTTGGAGCTTTGCACCCAGTTGATCCTGGAATGGTGCGGCGGTGAAGCCTCCGATGTGGTGATCGCCGGTGCATTGCCGCCGCCGCACAAGCCGATCGCCTTCGATCCGGCGCTGGTGCAGACCTTCGGTGGCATCGTCGTGCCGCGCGAGAAGATCATTTCGATCCTTCAGGATCTGGGTTTCGTGGTCGAAGGCCATGGTGCGCTCCAGGTCGTACCGCCGAGCTGGCGCCATGACGTGGACGGTCCCGCCGATCTGGTGGAAGAAGTGGTGCGCATCTACGGCCTGACCGATGTGCCATCGGTGCCGATGCCGCGCGGCAATGCAGTGGCCGCGCCAGTGCTGTCCAAATCCCAGCGCCGCACCCGCGCTGCTCGCCGCAGCATTGCGTCGCGCGGCTTCAATGAGTGCGTCACCTTCTCCTTCATCGCGCGCGATCAGGCCAGGTTGTTCGGCGGCGGTGATGATGCGCGCCAACTGTCCAATCCCATCGCCTCGGACCTGGACGCGCTGCGCCCCTCTATCCTGCCGTCCTTGCTGGCGGCCGCGGCGCGCAACGCGGCACGGGGCTTCGCCAACCTGCAACTGTTCGAGATCGGCGCCGCCTTCGACAGCGGCATGCCCGAGGCCCAGAAGACCGTCGCCGCCGCCATTCGCACCGGCCATGCCGAGCGTCATTGGCAAAAGGGCGAAGACGCAACCGGCCTGTTCACCGTGAAGGCCGACCTGCTGGCCGCGCTGGAAGCGATTACCGGCGCGCCGATGTCCGCGCCGATCACCCAGGGCGCGCCCGGCTGGTATCATCCCGGCCGCAGCGGCACGATCGCGATGGGACCCAAAGTCATCGCCCAGTTCGGCGAATTGCATCCCAAGGTGCTGGCGGCGTTCGACCTGAAAGTCCCGGCCGCCGGGTTTGAAATCTTCCTCGACGCCATTCCCGACGCCAAATCCAAGGGCAAAGCCAAGCCGCTGTTCGCGCCCTCGCCGCTCCAGGCCATCGAGCGCGACTTCGCCTTTGTGGTGGACGCCAAGCTGGCCGCCAGCGAGATCGTCAAGGCCGTGAAGCTGGCCGACCGCGCCCTGATCGACACCGTCACCGTGTTCGACGTCTATGAAGGCAAGGGCGTGCCGGACGGCAAGAAATCCGTGGCGGTTGCCGTGCGCATCCAGCCCAGGGACGCCACTTTGACCGAGGCCGAGATCGAAGCTTTGGCGCAAAAGATTGTCGCCGGCGCGGTGAAGCTCGGCGCTACGCTGAGAAGCTGAGCAACTTCGGGCTGGCGCCCATCTCTTTCACCAGCTTGTCGAACTCTGTCCGCGCGCGTGGATTGGAGCGCTGGTGGCGCTCGGCGAAGATCATTTCGTTCTTCTGGGTGTGTTCAAAGCCGGTGAACTCGGTCACTCGCACCTTGTAGCCATGCGCTTCCAGGTAAAGTCCGCGCAGCACATTGGTCAGATGCGCGCCGAATTCGCGGCGATGCAATCCGTGCCGCCACAGCTGTTCCACCGCACCCTTGGCATCATCCAGCTGGCGCGCCACTTCCGCCTGGCAACAGGGCACCAGCGCGACGAACTTGGCTTCGTGTTTCAGGGCGAACAAAATGGCTTCGTCGGTGGCGGTGTCGCAGGCATGCAGCGCCGTAACGATATCAACCGCGCCCAGCGCGCTTTCCGCAATCATGCCTTCGACAAAATCCATGCGGTCAAAACCGCTTTCGGCCGCGATTTTTTTCGCCGTTACGATCAGGTCGGCACGCGCTTCCACCGCCACCACCTGGCCCCGGCCCGCCTTGGCGAAATACAGGTCATAGAGAATGAAG
>CANBZE010000143.1 GCA_947373775.1 Alphaproteobacteria bacterium | reverse complement strand
GCGACCTTCTTGTTCTTGATCAGATTGAGATCGGCATCCCGATCATAATAAACGCGCATCAGTCCACTCCTGGAGGTTTTAAGATTGAGGTTGACTACATCGCGTCCGGACCGCGAGAAATCGCGGCAACACCGGTACGGGAGATTTCGACAAGGCCCAGCGGCCGCATCAGGTCGACGAAACTGTCGATCTTGGACGGGGCGCCGGTGATCTCGAACACAAAGCTGGCATGGGTGGTGTCCACCGGCCGGGCGCGGAAGGCATCGGCCATGCGTAGCGCTTCCACCCGCTTTTCGCCGGTGCCCGCCACCTTGACCAGCGCCATTTCGCGCTCGATCCCGGCCTTGGCGCTCGTCCAGTTGGTGACCTTGTGGGTCGGCACCAGGCGGCGCAGCTGGGTTTCGATCTGCTCGATCACCGCCGGCGTACCGCTCGTGACGATGGTGATGCGGCTGGTGCGCGCCATGGCGTCGACCTCGGCCACCGTCAGGCTTTCGATATTGTAGCCGCGGCCCGAGAACAACCCGACCACGCGCGCCAGCACGCCGGCCTCGTTGTCGACCAGCACGGTCAGGGTGTGACGCTCGATGTCGTCAGCCAGTTTCACTTTGGTATCATGCATCTCAGACCAGCATCTTTCCGGCGTCGCTGATCTGGCCGCCGTCATCGGGCGACAGCAGCATTTCGTTATGCGCCGCGCCCGAGGGGATCATGGGATAGCAATTCTCGGCCGGATCGACGCGCACGTCGAACAGCACCGGCTTGTTCACCGCCAGCATTTCCTGGATCTTGCCATCCAGCTCGGACGGCTTGTCGGCGCGCAGGCCGACGCAGCCGAACGCATCCGCCATCTTGACGAAGTCCGGCAGCGCCTCGGAATAGGAGTGCGAATAGCGCCCGCCATGCAGGATTTCCTGCCACTGGCGCACCATGCCCATATATTCGTTGTTCAGGATGAATATCTTGATCGGCAAATTGTACTGAACCGCTGTGGACATTTCCTGCATGGTCATCTGCACCGACGCTTCGCCGGCGATGTCGATCACCAGCGCGCCGGGATGCGCCATCTGCACGCCCACCGCCGCCGGCAGGCCATAGCCCATGGTGCCCAGACCACCGGACGTCATCCAGCGGTTGGGTTCCTGGAAATGGAAACGCTGCGCCGCCCACATCTGGTGCTGGCCGACTTCGGTGGTGATGAAGACATCCTTGCGGTGCTTGGTCAGTTCATACAGCCGGTCGATGGCATATTGCGGCTTGATGATGCTGTCCGAGTTGCGGTAGTTCAGGGACTTCTTGGTCCGCCACTGATCGATCTGCTTCCACCAGCCCTTCAGCGCATCGGCCTGGACCGTGTGCTTCTGGGTCTTCCAGAAACGGATCATCTCGCGCAGCGCCTTGGCGGCATCCGCCACGATGGGCAGGTCCACGCGCACGATCTTGTTGATCTGCGAGGCATCGATATCCAGGTGGATCTTTTTCGATCCCGGCGAGAAAGAGCTGACCTTGCCGGTGACGCGGTCGTCGAACCGCGCGCCCAGGCAGATCATCAGGTCGCAATCATGCATGGCGTGATTGGCTTCCCAGGTGCCGTGCATACCCAGCATGCCCAGCCATTCGGGACGCGCCGCCGGAAAGGCGCCCAGGCCCATCAGGGTCGAGGTGACGGGAAAGCCGGTCAGGTCCACCAGTTCGCGCAGCAGCTTGGACGCTTCGGGGCCGGAATTGATCAGGCCGCCGCCGGTATAGAAGATCGGCTTCTTCGCCGCCGCCATCATCTCCACCGCCTTCACGATCGCCGACAGGTCGGGATCGGTGCGCGGCTTGTAGGTGCGGTGATGGATGGCCTGGGGCCCGTGATAGGCGCCGTTCTGGAACTGGACGTCCTTGGGAATATCGACCACCACCGGGCCGGGACGCCCCGTGGTCGCGATCTCGAACGCCTCATGCAGCACGCGCGACAGGTCGTTGACGTCCTTCACCAGCCAGTTGTGCTTGGTGCAGGGCCGGGTGATGCCGACCGTGTCGCATTCCTGGAAGGCGTCGGTACCGATCAGATGCGTCGGCACCTGGCCGGTCAGCACGATCAGGGGAATGGAATCCATCAGCGCGTCGGTCAGGCCGGTGACGGCATTGGTGGCGCCGGGACCGGAGGTGACCAGCACCACGCCGGGCTTGCCGGTGGAGCGGGCATAGCCTTCGGCGGCATGGACGGCGCCCTGTTCGTGGCGCACCAGCACATGCTCGATGCCTTCGACCTTGAAGAGCGCGTCATAGATCGGCAGCACCGCGCCGCCGGGATAACCAAAGATATGGGTGACGCCCTGATCCTTGAGGGCGCGGATGACCATCTGCGCGCCCGTCATGGTCTCGGCGGCTTGGGCCGCTGTCAGCGTATCGTCCTTGTCCATCGTCCCGTCTCTCAGTCCTGCAATGCTCGTAACCGCACCAAAGATAAAGGGGCGTCTCCGCCCCTTGTCCGCATGGCCGCTATGCCCATCCCCGAAGCGTCAGCTTCGGTGGGCCAGCGGCCGGATAAGTACGAGCAAATTCATCATGGCGCGGGAACCTAAAGATGGTGCGATGCGGCGTCAAGCAATTTCACGCAGAATTCTGCCTGTATTGTGTAATTAAATTGCTAACAAGTGGGTCAAACCAGATATAATGTGGCATACGGTGACGAAACCACGTCATCTGGCGCTTGGCGAATTGGCGGGTGGCGGTGATGGCCCCATCCAGCGCCTCCGCCCGGGTCAGGGTTCCAGCCGCCAGGGCCTGAAGCGGCCGCAGGCCCAGCAGCTTGGCGGCCGGCAAGGCGGGGTCCAGGCCTTCCAGCGCGCGGGCTTCGTCCAGCCCTCCAACGTCCAGCATGGCTTCGAAACGCGCGGCGATGCGGGCGCGCAATTCAGGCCGCGGCGGGTCCAGCACAAAGGCGGCAAGCTTCGCGTCTTTCAGCAGCGGCGCGGTGGGCGCGTCCTGCCATTGCGCCAGCGGGCGGCCCGTGGCCTCGAATACTTCAAAGGCGCGCAGCACGCGCTGTGGATCGGACGGGCGCAGTTTCGATGCCGTCACCGGATCGCGGTCGGTGAGCTGGGCGTGCAGCGCTTCCACGCCGATATCGTCCAGCAAGGCGCGCGCGGCATCGCGGATTTCCGGCGGCGTGGGCGGAATGTCGGCCAGCCCTTCGGTCAGGGCCATGAAATACATGCCGGTGCCGCCGACGAAGATGGGCGTGCGGTTCATCGCTTTTGCTTGGGCAACCGCCGTTGCCGCATCGTCGCGCCAACGGCCCACCGAATAGACTTCGCGCGCGCTGACATGGCCGTAGAGCAGGTGCGGCACCCGCGCCTTGTCGGCATCGGAGGGTTGCGCCGTCAGGATGGGCGCTTCGCGATAGACCTGCATGGAATCGGCGTTGATTACCACGCCGCCGATTTCCTCAGCCAGTTCCAGCGCGGCGGCCGACTTGCCGCTCGCGGTGGGCCCTGCAATAAGGACGGCGTCACCCGTCATCGGATGATGACCCAAATTAAAGTCATGGCCGGCACAATGTTTGTTCTGAATGTCATCGGCAAGGGCGCCGCGCCGGATATATTCCGCGGGCTGGACAATGGCCCGGCGAAAATCCTGTCGCCCGGCCATGCCTTTGATCTGCCCGTGGCAAATGACGTGGCAACGTTGGCGGAAGCCCGCCAGCGCACCGAGGGCTTTGGCCTGGACATCAACCTGGTCGCCACGGAAAAGCGCCGCAAGAAGCTGCTGCTGGCCGACATGGAGTCCACCATCATCAATGTCGAGTGCCTGGACGAACTGGCGGACATGGCCGGTCTCAAGCCGCAGATCGCGGCCATCACCGAACGCGCCATGCGCGGCGAGCTGGAGTTCGAGGCGGCGCTGCGCGAGCGCGTCGGCATGCTCAAGGGCCTGAAGCTGGACGCGCTGGAACGCACCTATGCCGAGCGGGTGCGGCTCAATCCCGGCGCCAAATCGCTGCTGGCGACCATGCGCGCCCATGGCGCCCACACCATGCTCGTATCAGGCGGTTTCGGCTATTTCACCCGGCGCGTGGCGGAAGCGGCGGGCTTTCATGCCGAGCGCGGCAACACTTTGCTGGATGACGGCGTGGCGCTGACCGGCGAAGTCTCTACCCCCATTCTGGGCCGCGAAGCCAAGTTGAAGGCGCTGGAAGAAGCGGTCGACGCCTTGAAGATCGACTTCGCAGAAACGCTCGCGGTGGGTGACGGCGCCAACGATCTGGCGATGATCCAGAAAGCGGGACTTGGTGTGGCCTATCACGCCAAGCCGGTGGTAGCAGCGGCAGCGGGCGCTGCCATCCAGCACAATGACCTGACCGCCCTGCTCTATCTGCAAGGCTATAGCGACAGCGAAATCGTCAGATCGGATTGAAGTGTGCGAAGGCGTGCTGGGCTTCGGCCAATTGCGCCAGCGGCACGAAGTCCATCACCGCGCTCATCGCTTGCCAGTGGGCGCCGATCTCGGCAATCGTGGGCGCGCCGCGCGATTTCTCCTCGCTTTCCCATTCGAAGATTTCCACCAGCGCGCCGTCCTGGGCCACGCCCTGCACCACCGGCCGGTCGGTAATCAACCCGTGATCGCGCAGCAGCGGCACATGGCCAGCCATCAGCATGCGGGCTTCGTCTTCATGGCCGGGATGCGGCCGGTAGGAACAGATGACCAGGATGCCCATGCTGCGCTCCCTTAGTTCAACTTCAACCCTACATAGGTCAGATCGCCGTCGCGGTTGATCAGGATCAACTCGCTCTTCTTGCCGGCCTTGACGTCACCATCGAGGCGCTTGGCGACATCGTCCGGCGTCTTCATCGGCTGGCCCGCCACTTCCACGATCACGTCGCCGGGGCGCAGATTCTTCTCCGCCGCCGGGCTGCCGCCTTCCACCGAACTCACCAGTACACCTTGCACGCCGGCGCCGATCTTGAACTTGGCGCGCGCGCCGCCGTCCAGCGCGCCCAGCGACAGGCCCAGTTGCGATAGTTTGCTCTGGTTCTTCACCGGCGCGGGCGGCGCCTTGGCCGGCTTGTCGGCGCGGGCGTCGTCGGCCAGCTTCTGCACGGTGATGCGCAGGGTCTGCTTCCTGCCCTTGCGCAGCACGTCCATGTTCACCGTCTTGCCGATGGGCGTATCGGCCACGATGCGCGGCAGGGCGCGGTCGTCAGGCACGGGCTTGCCGTCAAAGCCGGTGACCAGGTCGCCATTGGCCAGGCCCGCCTTGGCGGCCGGGCCGCCCTTGGTGACATCGGCCACCAGCGCACCCTGGGTGGTGGGCAGTCCCAGCCCTTCGGCGATCTCCGGCGTCACCGGCTGGATGCGCACGCCGATCCAGCCGCGCCGGGCGATGCCGAATGAACGCAACTGTCCGGTCACTTCGCGCGCCAGGTTGGCGGGAATGGCAAAGCCGATGCCGACGCTGCCGCCGCTGGGCGTGTAGATCTGCGAATTGATGCCGATGACATTGCCGTCCACGTCGAACAGCGGGCCGCCCGAATTGCCGCGATTGATCGGCGCATCGGTCTGGATGAAATCGTCATAGGGTCCGGCATTGATGTTGCGGTTACGCGCCGAGACAATGCCGGCGGTGACGGTGGAGCCGATGCCGAAGGGATCGCCGATGGCGATCACCCAGTCGCCGATGCGGGCCTTGTCACTGTCGCCGAAATGGGTGGCGGGCAAGGGTTTTTTGGGCGTCACTTTCAACAGCGCCAGATCGGTCTTCTGGTCGCGGCCAATCACCTTGGCCGGCATCTGGG
>CANBZE010000142.1 GCA_947373775.1 Alphaproteobacteria bacterium | reverse complement strand
TGTGGAACACCTCGCGCTTCTGCGAGATGAATGGCTGCATCACTGTGCCAGGCTTTGAGCCGATCAATCTGCAGCAAAGTGTTAATAAATGGATCGTTGCGGAAACTGCACGTGCTGTTGCTACCGTTACCGGTGCCATTGAGTCGCTGCGCTTCAACGAGGCGGCGGGTGTCGCCTATCATTTTGTCTATGACATTTTCTGTGACTGGTATGTTGAGATCACAAAGTCGATCTTCCAAACGGGTAGCTCCGAAGCGCAAGCCGAGACTCGTGCCACTACCGCTTGGGCGCGCGACCAGATCTTGAAGCTGCTGCACCCCTTTATGCCCTTCATTACCGAAGAGCTGTGGGCGGCAACTGCGCCGGTGAAGCGCGATAGTTTTCTAGTAGTCGCAGAATGGCCAAGTTCGAAATGGATTTGGTTCGATAACGACGAAGCTATTGCTGAAATTCGCTGGGTGATCGACCTCATCAAGGGGGTGCGATCTGTGCGCGCCGAAATGAACGTTCCGGCGGGAGCGAAAGTTGCAACTATGCGACTAGGCGGCAATCCCACGACCTGGGGCTGGTATGCGGCGAATGCCGGAGTCATCGAAACGATGGCCCGCATAACAATGCCTCAAATAGGAGACGTTGTTCCCAGAAACGCCGCGCAAGTTGTCATCGGTGACTTCACGCTAGCTCTGCATCTTGATGGTGTCATCGACTTCGCCAAGGAGCGCGCTCGGCTTGAGAAGGATCTGAAGAGGGCGCAGGACGAGATCACACGTTTCGACGCCAAGCTGTCGAATGAGCAGTTCGTTTCCAAGGCACCGGAAGATGTGTTGGCCGAGCAGCGCGAAAAGCGCACCGAGGCCCAAGCTTTGGTAAAAAGATTAGGTGAGGCCATCCAACGTTTGATTGGCTAAATTAGGAGCAGGGTATGGAAGAGATTCTTAAATCCCTCGAACCGATCGGTATTCTTGTTACCGCGCTGGCGACGATTGCACTTGTATATGTCACTTACGTTCTTTCTAAAGAAACCAAAAGGCTCGCCTCTCTAGGTAGCCAGCCTCAGGTTGTATTTACCGTAGAGCCTGGTGAATTCGAGATGAGCTTTCTCGATTATGAAATCCAAAACGTAGGCACTGCCACTGCGTATGACATCAGCCTGCGCTTCTATCCAAGTCTGAGTTTCAATACCAAAGGGCAGGCTGCTCGGCATCCGCCACCCAAAATCTCCCTGCTTAAGCCAGGGCAGAAGTTTTCCGGCTTTTTGAGTGATTATTCTGATTTGGAAACGCGAACCTTCCAGGTGACCGCAAGCTGGGCGCGCACTCCGAAGGGAAAAGTGGAGGATAGCCTGTCGTACACTATCGATTTGACCCTGTTGGAAGGGGTAATGAGGCTTGGCACTCCACCAGCAAAATCGATAGCTCAGTCATTAGAGAAACTTACTGGGTTGGTAGAAAGAATCGCTCGGTCAGCGGATTAGTTGCCGTCATATGTCCCTACAGCTATCGAGGTTGCAGAACGCACGAAGGCTCCCTAATTCTTGGACAAGTCAGTCCACGGAGTTTCCATGCCGACCTTGTTCGATCCCCTGAAGCTGGGAGCGCTGTCGCTTCCCAATCGCATCATCATGGCGCCGCTGACCCGCAGCCGCGCCACCCCCGATGGCCGGGTGCCCACCGATCTGCAACGGGACTATTACGTCCAGCGCGCCGCCGCCGGGCTGATCATTTCCGAGGCCACCAGCGTTTCCGCCATGGGCGTTGGTTATGCCGCCACGCCGGGTATCTGGTCGGACGAGCAGACCCAAGGCTGGAAGAAGGTCGTCAAGGCCGTGCATGACGCCGGCGGCAAGATGGTGCTGCAGCTTTGGCATGTGGGGCGCATTTCCGATCCGCTCTTTTTGAACGGCGCGGTGCCCGAAGCCCCCAGCGCGGTCCAGCCCAAGGGGCATGTGTCGCTGGTGAGGCCAGAAAAGGACTATGTTACGCCCCGCGCGCTGCAGCTGTCGGAAATTCCCGGCATCATTCACGCCTACAAGCATGGCGCGGAGAATGCTGTGAAGGCCGGCTTCGACGGCGTGCACATCCACGGCGCCAATGGCTATCTGCTGGACCAGTTCCTGCAGGACTCCACCAACAAGCGCGATGACGAATATGGTGGCGCGCTGGAGAACCGCGCTCGGCTGATGCTGGAAGTCACCGATGCCTGCATCGATGTGTGGGGCGCCGACCGTGTCGGTATGCACCTGGCGCCGCGCATGGACAGCCATGACATGGGCGACAGCGACCGTCTGGGCACGTTCAAGTATGTCGCCCGCGAGCTGGGCAAGCGCAAGATCGGCTGGATTGCAGCGCGCGAAGCGGTGATCGGCCCGGACACCAAGCTGCAGGACAGCCAGGGGCGTCCGCGCGCCATCGCCAATGCTGAAAGCATCGGACCCGCTTTGAAGGAAGCGTTCGGTGGTCCTTATATCGTCAACGAGGGTTTCGACCTGGCCAGTGGCCAGAAAGCGCTTGCCGAAGGCCGCGCCGATGCCGTGGCCTTCGGCAAGCTGTTCATCGCCAACCCGGACCTGGTGAAGCGATTCGCCGATGGTGCGCCGCTGAACGCCTGGGATCCGGCGACTTTCTATTCGGGCGGGGCGCAGGGTTATACGGACTATCCCGCTCTTTGAGCGGCCCCCTCCGGCTTCGCTGGCCCGAGGGCCAGCTACGCCACCTCCCCCACAATTGCGCGCTAACGCGCGCGGGGGAGGGCTGCCTTGATGATGCCCCAAAGGCGGATGGAACCTTTCTGCCGAACGGTACGTTTCTGTCCTGTAATGGGGGGGAACCCCGTGATTTAGGAGATTCGCCATGAATCGTTTTGCCAAGATTGCCGCCGCTGCTGTTATTGCGCTGGGCGCCGGCACCGTTGCCGCCAATGCCGCCTGTGATGGCGATGCTTCGACCGAAACCGTGCTGGGCGCGGGCTCGGGCGCCTTGGTCGGCGGTCTTGCCTCGCACAGCCTGGTCGGCGCCGCAGTCGGCGGTGTTGCCGGCGGCCTGATCGGCAATACGATCGGCCACAGCAACAATCGCTCGGACTGCCGCCGCGCCGCTGCCCGCCGCGAATATCGGCGCGAGCACGACGCCTACTACATCGACCGTGACGGCCGCCGTCACTACTACTAGGCCGTAAGGTCCAGACAAGCGAAAAGCCCCGGGCTTCGCAGCCCGGGGCTTTTTGTTGTCCGGGTGGCTTTTCGTTTCACGGATCGCGGGTTATCGTTGTGCCATGCGGGGACTTGGCAGACTCCTGATATTCGCGGCGATGCTCGTGCCGGCTGCGGCATGGGCGCATTGCTGTTGCGACCATCCCGGCAGGGCGCACCATGCGGCGCGGATGACCCGGTGGCACCATGAAGACCGGGTTTGGCGCGAAGAAAGCCGGATGGTCTATACCAACCGCCATTGCAGCAATATTCCCCGCTCGGCGCTGCGCGATGGTGCCTCGGGCACAACATTGCTGGATATTCGCGTGAGCGATGATGGCTGGACTGAGTCCGTCCGAATTCGCCGCAGCAGCGGCCGCGCTGACCTGGATCGTGCCGCGCTGGCCTGCGCCCGCGGCTGGTATTTCCGTGATGGTCCAGTCTGGCAACAGGCGCGCATTGAATGGTGGGTCCGCCGGGGTTAGGCGCGCTTTCGAAAAACAAAAAAGCCCCGGGCTGCGCAGCCCGGGGCTTTTTGTTTGTGCCGTGATTACTTGCGCGGCAGGTCGTAGCGGTCCGCATTCATCACCTTGGTCCATGCCGCGACGAAGTCCTTCACGAACTTCTCTTTCGAGTCGGACTGGGCATAGACCTCGGCCAAAGCGCGCAACTGCGAGTGTGAGCCGAAGATCAGGTCCACGCGGGTCGCAGTCCACTTCTTTGACCTGGTCTTGCGATCAAAGCCGTCGAAGCTGTTCTCGCCGGTCGGGGCCCACATTGTGTCCATGCTGAGCAGGTTGACGAAAAAGTCATTGCTCAACACGCCCACCTTTTCGGTCAGGACGCCGTCCTTCGAGACGCCGGCGCCCAGAACGCGCAGCCCGCCCACCAGCACCGTCATTTCCGGCGCCGTGAGGGTCAGCAGCTGCGCCCGGTCCACCAGCGCTTCCTCCGGCGCCATCAACTGCGGCGTAGCTGTGCGATAGTTGCGGAAGCCATCGGACAAAGGCTCCAGCGGCGCAAAAGATTCCGCATCGGTCTGTTCCGTCGTCGCGTCGCCACGGCCGGAAGCAAAAGGTACCGTCACGATTATGCCGGCATCCTTCGCGGCCTTCTCGACACCGACATTGCCCGCCAGCACGATCACGTCGGCCAGCGAAACCTTGCCGGACTCCTTCTGGATGGATTCCAGCTTGGTCAGCACCTTGGACAGCTGCGCCGGCTGGTTCACTTCCCAGTCTCTTTGCGGGGCCAGGCGAATGCGCGCGCCATTGGCGCCGCCGCGCTTGTCCGAACCGCGGAAAGTGGACGCCAAAGCCCAGGCGGTCGAAACCAGTTCGGACACCGACAATCCGCTGGCGGCGATCTTGTCCTTCAGCGCCTGGATGTCGGCATCTGTCAACATCGTGCCGGCCGGGACGGGGTCCTGCCAGATCAGGGTTTCCTTCGGCACCAACGGGCCGAGATAGCGCTGGATCGGGCCCATGTCGCGATGGGTGAGCTTGAACCAGGCCCGCGCAAAGGCTTCCGCGAACTGGTCGGGGTTTTCCAGGAAGCGGCGCGAGATTTTCTCGTAGGCCGGGTCGACCCGCAGCGCCAAGTCGCTGGTCAGCATGGTGGGCACCCGTTTTTTCGACGGATCATGCGCGTCCGGAATGTCGGCAACCGCGCCCTTGGCCTGCCACTGATGCGCCCCGCCTGGGCTCTTGGTCAGTTCCCATTCGAACTTGAACAGGTTCTCGAAGAAGTGGTTCGACCATTTGGTCGGGGTTTGCGACCAGGTCACTTCCAGACCGCTGGTGATCGCGTCGGCGCCCGAACCCGAAGCATGGCGGCTGCGCCAGCCCAGGCCCTGGTCCTCGATCACCGCGCCTTCCGGTTCGGCACCCACGAAAGACGGATCGCCTGCGCCATGTGTCTTGCCGAAGGTATGGCCGCCGGCGATCAGCGCCACGGTTTCTTCGTCGTCCATCGCCATGCGGGCGAAGGTGTCGCGAATGTCGCGCGCACTGGCGAGCGGATCGGGCTTGCCGCCCGGGCCTTCCGGATTGACGTAGATCAGGCCCATCTGCACCGCGCCCAGAGGATTCTGCAGCTGGCGCTCGCCGCTGTAGCGCTCGTCGCCCAGCCACGAACCTTCGGGACCCCAATAGAGTTCTTCGGGCTCCCACTGGTCGGCGCGGCCGCCGGCGAAGCCGAATGTCTTGAAGCCCATGGATTCCAGCGCGACATTGCCCACCAGCACGAACAGGTCGGCCCAGGAAATCTTGTTGCCGTATTTCTGCTTGATCGGCCACAGCAACCGGCGCGCCTTGTCCAGGTTGGCATTGTCCGGCCAGCTGTTCAGCGGCGCAAAACGCTGCTGGCCGCCGCCTGCGCCGCCGCGCCCATCCGCCACGCGATAGGTGCCGGCGCTGTGCCAGGCCAAACGAATAAACAGGCCGCCATAATGGCCGAAGTCCGCCGGCCACCAGGGCTGGCTGTCGGTCATCAGGGCGGTGAGATCCCTGATCACGGCATCGAGGTCGAGGCTCTTGAAAGCCTCGGCATAATTGAAATCCTTGCCCATGGGATTGGCGCGGGGGGAATGCTGGTCCAGCGCCTTGAGGTC
>CANBZE010000141.1 GCA_947373775.1 Alphaproteobacteria bacterium | reverse complement strand
TAGGGCAAGTAGCGCTGCACCGCCTCGGTTTGGGGTGCAAAGATGGTACCCGGCAGGCGCCCCCGTGAATGTCCGCTTTGGGTCAAAAGCGGTCATTCTCCAAGCTAGGTGGTCAGGTCGCCATGCCCCGCATGTAGCTTCCTCGATGTGGGCAGGGCGTGCTTCACAGGCTGTTGGCCTCGCCCAACGCCGGCAGCGGCGAAAAGCTCAGTGCCGCATTGGCCGCCAGTTTCACATCCGCTGCCTTGAGCTGCCCGCGCAGCACCTCCGCGCGCTCCTTGGACGGCGCATCGCCCGCCAGGCCTGCGATGGCGTACCACTTCAAAGCCTGGCGCAGATCCTCTTTTACGCCGGTGCCGCGCTCATACAGCACTGCCAGGTCGAACTGGCTGTCGACATAACCGCGCTCGGCGGCGCGGGTGAACCATTCCGCCGCCTTGGCTTCGTCCTTGTCCGTGCCCAGCCCCTGCGCATAGGCGATGGCCAGATTGTGCATCGCCTTGAGATTGCCCTTGGCGGCGGCGCTGGCGAACCAGGCAAAGGCCAGTGCCGGATCGGCCTTGAACTTGTCGCCCTGTTGATACAGCGCGCCCAACAGATACTGCGCCATCGGCTCGCCCGCATTGGCCGCCGCCGCGCTCCAGCGCAGCGCCGCGCCGGGATCGCTGTCCACGCCCTGCCCGCGCAGATACGCCAAAGCGAGCTTGGCCTGCGCCCTCGCATCACCGTAATCGGCCAGCGCGATGGTGCGCGCCAGCCCGGTATGGGCAAGCTGCCGCTTGCTGATGCCGTTACCTTGAAGCTGCGAGGCCCCGGCGGTATCGCCCAGGGTCAGCCCGATGCAAAGGAACAGCGCCACCAGCGCCAGCGCCGCGATCGCCAGCCAGCGCGCCCGCAAATTCTTGTCCGGCTTGGGCGCCTCGGCGATCACCGCGGCGGCGGCGCGCGCCGCTTCGCGCGCATTCTGCAAGACGTCCGCCATATCTTCCTTGGCGATGATCGTCACCGGCAGCGGCGGAAGTGCCAGCAAATCCGGCGCAGCCTTCTTCTCCGCTTCGATCTCGGTCTGGGCTTCTGCGTCCGGCCCGGCTTCAGCCTCGACAGCTTGCAGCCCTTCCAGCGGCACGCTCGCCGCCACCGTCTGCATCACGACATCGCGCGGCACATCCCGCGGCGCGGCGCGCTGCTCCACCTTCGCCTGCGGCACACTGATCGATGCCTGCGGCACGCCGGCCAGCCGCTCTTCCAGCAGCGCGATGGCGCGGGCCTGCTCGCGCGCATTGGCCTCGGCCTTGGCCTCCAGCGCGTTCAAGGCGCGTTCAAAGACCCTAAGACGGCGTTCGAGCCATGCGTCGGGTGTGGAAACAGCCGGCTCGACCGTTGTCTCCGCCTTAGGGGTAGGTGTCGCGGCGGGTGCCGGTTCAATTGATGTCTGTGCAGCCGGCGCGGAATCAACGGGGCGTTCCTGCATCAACGCCGCCATCAGCGCCGTCTTGCCGGTGAAGTGAGCACGGAACTGGGCGCGTTCGACACCCGCCTCCGCGCACAGGCTCGCGATGGAGAATTTGTTGTCGCCGCGC
This sequence comes from Alphaproteobacteria bacterium, assembly GCA_947373775.1. Next base: position 4,221 of record CANBZE010000141.1, on the reverse strand, counting down.
AGCACCATCGCCCGCGCCGTTTCCAGCAGCAGGTCGTAGATCGCGGAATCCGCGGCGGATTGTTCTTGCCCCATTACGGTACTCGTCGTGCCCCGCCTGCACGTTACCGGGCGCGCCTTACCATCGCGGTTCCACAAAGCCCGCAATTCAAGTTGGATTTTATGCGTGTTTTACGCGGGCGCGCTTTTCGCGCTCTTCTGGCCCTGGGGAACCAGCCGCATCAGCACCAGGATCATCAGAATGGTCGCGCCATAGGCGATCAACTGCGCGCCGTTGGGCGCCTCGCTATAGCCCACCAGGGTATGGAGCAAACGCCCGGTGATGCTGTCTTCCTTCACCAGCCAGGACGTATTCCATACGGTCGTGGTGAAGTATTCCAGCCATCCGCCATTCTGCACGAACAGCACCGCCTGCGCTGCCATGCCCGCAGCCAGCAAGGTGATCAGACCGCTGGTGACCTGGAACAGCCGTCCCGCCGGAATGGTGAGCAGGCCAAAATACATCAGCGCCGATACCGCGCCGCCCGCTGCCAGGCCCAATAAGCCACCGGTCACCATGCCGCCGGCGGTCGTGCCGCCTTGCGCCGCAATGCCATACAGGAACAGCACCACTTCCGAGCCTTCGCGCAGCACCGCCACGCCGACCACGATCGACAGCGCCGCCAGGGTCCGCTCACCGGTCTTGACTTGATGACCCGCCGCCTTCAGCTCCCGCGCCATCTCGCGGCCGTGGCTGGCCATCCAGACATTGTGCCAGGTGAGCATGCCGACGGCGAGCAGCAGGATTGCGGCATTGAAGAATTCCTGCCCCGAGCCCTGGAACAGGTTGGACAGTTCGCCCGCGAACGCCGCGACCAGACAGGCGCCCAGTATGCCCGCGATCACGCCCAGCGCCACGGCGCGGCTCCGGTGCGGCACCCCGGCGGTGGCCGCCAGCACGATGCCGACGATCAAGCCCGCCTCGATGACTTCGCGGAAAACGATGATGAGCGCGGAAATCATTCGGCGATCACCACGCCCTGCGCCGTGGCGGCATGAAACTCGCCCATGAAAGGATACTTGCCCGGCGCCAGCGCGCGCAGGCGGATGTTGCCCTTGTTGTGGCCGGGCACCACCCGCTCGATCTTCAGCGCCGAGGAGTCGAACTCGTCCGCCGAGTCATCATCGTTGTACAAAATGATCATGGCGGGCTTGTTGGCCTTCACCTTGATCACCGACGGGGAGAATTTGTGGTTCTTCAGGTGAACAACGATCGCATCATCGGCCATCACCGGCGTGGCGGTCAGCAACAGGACAAGCAGAAGTTTTTTCATTTGGCGCTCAGGGGATAGGTGAATATCCAGGTTCCGGTGATCGGCTTCCACCATTCGGCCACGCCATCCTTGCCGGTCTGGCGCATCATACCGTGCGAACTGGGCGGGGAAACGATGAAGCTGAGGTGATAGATGCCCGCACCCGCCATCTCGGTGGCGGCGCCATAGCGCGGCCCGGACCTGGTGGCGGCGGGATAGAGCAGCCCAACCTTGCGGAAGGTCGGCGCGCCTTCCTTGGTCAGGACAAAGCTGACCGACAGATAAGGAATGAAGGCATGCTCGGCAAAGCCATGCGCTTCATTGGCTCCGGCATGGATGTCGGCGGCCAGGAATATGGAGTCCGGGGTTTGGACCCTGGCTCCCTTGTCCAGTTCGACCCCGGTCAGGGCGCCAGGGATGATCTCCATCCCACCCTGCAGCACCGGCCCGCCCAGCACGGCAGCGCGCGCAGGAAAACCCGCCAAAAGCATAGCCAGAAGGACCCAGGACAGACGCATGGCCCCTCTATAGATGCGATTAATTCTCAAGTACAGCCCCATGACCGCCTTCTCACCTGCTGGCAAAAGCCTGTTCATTCCGTCTTTTGCCACCTTCAGGCTGGGTTATGCTTGCGGCCGATCAACAAAATCAAGGGGAACCCCATGCAGGCCGTCGTCGAGAAGATGCTGAATGATTTCGAACGCGGGGTGCTGAGCCGCCGCCAGCTTGCCGCCACCCTGACCGGGCTGGCCGTCAGCGCCGCCGCCATGCCCGCGGCCCTCGCCGCGCCCAGCCTGAAGGCCATTACCCTGAACCATGTCACGGTGCGGGTGCCCGACCTGCAAAAGACCTCCAAATTCTATCAGGAGTTCTTCGGCATGAAGCTGGCGCAGCAATCGCAGACCATTCACATCCTGTCGGTGGGCGAAAGCTTCTTCGGCATCGAAGGCAAGCCCGGTCCTGCCGCGCTGGATCATTACGACTTCGGGCTGCAAGGCTGGGACGCCAAGGCGATGCGCGCCAAGGTCGCCGCCCACGGCCTGTCCATCACGCCGGGCTCGCGCGGCGACGACGAATCCTTCAAGTTCAACGACCCAGACGGCTTTGTGGTACAGGTGAACGGCCCCAAATACACCGGCCATGTCGGCGTCGACGTCCCCAAGAAGGGTTAGAAAAACCAATGATGAAATTCACCACCGCCTTGTTGTTCACCGCGGCCCTGTGCGTTCCGGCGATTGCCGCCGACCAGACCCAGATCTTTTCCACCCAGGCCAGCGCGGTGCGCATCACGCCGATCTATCACGCCACGGTGAAGATCCAGGTGGGCCAGGACATCATCTATCTGGACCCGGCCAAGCCGGCCAAGATGGATGGCATGGGTCCGGCCAACCTGATCCTGATCACCGACATTCACGGCGATCACATGGACGCGGACTATGTCGCCAAGCTCAGCAAGCCGGGCACCGCCGTGATCGCACCGGCCGCCGTGGCCAAGACCATCACCCAGGCGCGCGTGGTGGCCAATGGCGAAACCACCCGTTGGCATGATTTCAAGATCACGGCCGTGCCGATGTACAACATCAGTCACAACCAGCCGAGCGGCCAGCCCTATCACGACAAGGGCCGCGGCAACGGTTATGTGATCAATTACGGCGGCAAGAATTTCTATTTCGCCGGCGACACCGAAGGCATACCGGAAATGCGCGCCCTCAAGAATATCGATGTCGCGTTCATTCCGATGAACCTGCCCTACACCATGACCCCGGCCGAAGCCGCCGACGCGGTCAAGGCGTTCCATCCCAAGCTGGTGATCCCCTATCACTATAAGGGCCAGGACGTGCAGGAGTTCAAAAAGGCGCTGGATGGCAGCGGCGTGCAGGTTCGCCTGCTGGAGTGGTATCCGGAGTAGTTTCACCCATCAGGAGACAGAATGAGAAAACTCGCGCTCCTTGCCTTTTTGTTCGTCACACCAGCGATGGCTCAGGATGCCATCACCCTGAAAGGCGCGGTGGACATCCATGTCCACCAGGATCCCGACAGCGCCCCGCGCGCCATCGATGCCGATGACGTGGCGCGCCAGGCCAAGGCCGCCGGCATGCGCGCCGTGGTGCTGAAGAACCATTGGGAAGACACCGCCGCCCTCGCCTACATGGTCCGCAAGATGGTGCCGGGTGTCGAAGTGTTCGGCGGCATCACCCAGGATCTGGCAGTGGGCGGCATCAATATCGAAGCCGTCAAACACATGGCCGACATGAAGGGCGGCTATGGCCGCATCGTCTGGCTGCCCACCTTCGACGCCCAGAACCAGGTGAAGGGCAAAGGTCCGGAAGTGAAGGTATCGGAGAATGGCAAGCTGCTGCCTTCGGTGCTGGCGCTGTTCGATTACATCGCCACCCGCAAGGAGCTGACCCTGGAAACCGGCCATGTCTCCGCCGAAGAAGCCCTGATGGTGATCAAGGAAGCGCGCGCCCGCGGCATCGCGCATGTGGTGGCGACCCATGGCATGGCCGGGCCTACCAACCTGTCCGTGGCGCAAGCCCAGGAAGCCGCCCGCATGGGCGCCTATATCGAATTCGTCTATGGCGGCACCCTAGAAAAGGGCAGCACCTTGACGGTTGCGAAGTACGCCGACTGGATCAAGGTGGTCGGCCCGGCGCATTGCATCATTTCCAGCGATCTGGGCGGTGCGCGCCCCTATCCCCGCCCCATGCCCACCGCCGGGCTGCTGGAATTCATGAACGCCCTGCACAAGGAAGGTCTGTCGGTAGCCGACATCAACTTGATGGCCAAGACAAACCCGTCACGCATCCTGGGACTGGAGCCTTGACTCCAGTTGCTTGTGCCAAAAGGAATATGATGAAAAACGCCACCGCTGTGTCGCTGTTGATCCTTTTATGGGCCGCGCCGGTGGCTGCACAAAGCAACGATCA
>CANBZE010000140.1 GCA_947373775.1 Alphaproteobacteria bacterium | reverse complement strand
GCCCGCCGGCGGGCGCGACAGCTTGATCGGGCCTTCGAAGCTGGAGCCTTCCGCATACCCCAGCTCGGTCATGGCGTGGTACATGGCGGCGCTGCCGGCCACCACGCCGATCATCTGGAACAGGGAGCGGCGGCTGGGCGCGGTCACGGAGACTTTGCCCGCGCCGCGGCGACCAGCGCGGGGAAGTCTATCTGCGCCGAGGGCTGGGTGACGATGTGGCCGCCGATGATGAAGGTCGGCGTCTGGAAGATGCGCAAGGCGCGCGCCAGATTGAAGTTGGCGATGATCTGGGCGTAGATCGCGGGTGCCTCCATGTCCTCCTTCAGGCGCGCGACATCCAGCCCGACATCCTTGGCGATCTCGAACACCCGCGGCGTGGGCAAGGGATGCTCCGGCGCCATCAACAGGGCCTGGTGAAACTCCGCATACTTGCCCTGGGCGATGGAAGCCAGCGCCGCGCGCCCGGCAATGGGCGAGGATTCCGCCGGCTCGATGGTGAATTCCTTGGGGATCAGCTTGACACCCGGATCGGTCTTCAACAGCGCTTCCACGCGCGGCTCGGCGCGTTTGGTGAAGCCGCAATCGTAATCGAAGAACTGGACGATGGTGACGTCGCCGCCCGGATTGCCCAGAAAGCCCGAGGCCGGGTCATGAAACAGGGCGTCCGCATTCTTTGCGACCAGCTTGTCGCTGGCAGCGGCCTTGTCGGCGTCGATTTTGGCCTGGTAGGCCTGTTCGATGCGGCTCTGGTCGGCCGGATCAACCGGCGCGGCGAAGGCCGCAAGTGGGGCCAGCAGCAGGGCGGCGAGCAGCAGCGATCTCATGACATCCCCCGGGGCAGGCTCTTATGCCTACTCCCGGTTCACACCGTCCTGCAACTGCCACCCCAAAAAGGAAACGGCCGCTTCGCCCAGGGTAGGAAGAAGCCGGCCACCCCTTGATTGTGCATCGCAAAAGCCGGGTGCAGGCCCGCAAGCTGCTGCTATAGTCGCGCCCAACGGGGCACGATCATCGGGGGACCATTTGAAACACCGCATTCTTGTCGGCGCAGCTTGCCTGCTGGGCGCCGCATCGCTCGCACAGGCCAAGGACGCGCCGGGCAATTCTTCTTATCCCTTCGGCGATGCGGGCGGCAGCCACTATTCCAGCCTGACCCAGATCAACGCAAAGAATGTGCACAAGCTGAAACAGGCCTGGCGCTATGACATCAAGCCCGATGTCGCGCTGCAGAATACGCCCATCGTGGTGGACGGCGTGCTGTATGGCGTGGGCGCCGGCAAGGTCATCGCGCTGGATGCGGCGACGGGCGCGGAGAAATGGGTCTATGCCCCCACCCTGCCGCAGAAATCGCGCGTGGGTTTTGCACCCCGCGGCGAAAGCTGGTGGACCGACGGCAAGACCAGCCGGCTTTTGGTACCCGCGTCCAACTTCATCTATTCGCTCGATCCGGCCACCGGCAAACCCGATCCCGCCTTCGGCGACAATGGCCGCATCGATCTGAACGACAATCTGCGCGGGCTTGCGTCCGACAATTACGTCCGCCATGGCGGCGCCGTGAATGTCTGGCACGACCTGTTCTTCACCGGCGGCGAAGTGGGCGAGCAGACCCCCGCCTCGCCCGGCGACATCCGCGCCTGGGACGTGCGCACCGGAAAACTGGTCTGGACCTTCCACACCATTCCGCGCCCCGGCGAACCCAATGCCGAGACCTGGGCGGCCGATGCCTGGAAGACCGCCGGCGGCGCCAACGACTGGCCCGGCATGGTGATGGACGCCAAACGCGGCATCCTGTTCGCGGCCACCGGTTCGGCGTCGGACGATTTCTATGGCGGCGAACGGCCGGGCAAGAATCTCTATGCCAACAGCGTGATCGCGCTGGACGCCCAGACCGGCAAGATGCGCTGGTACTTCCAGACCGTGCATCACGACGAATGGGACAATGACTTTGCCGCCCCCCCGATCCTGGTGTCGGTGACCAGGAACGGCAAGACCATCGATGCCGTCGCCGCCACCAACAAGACGGGCTATGTCTATGTCTTCAACCGTGAGAGCGGTGAAAGCCTGTTCCCCATCAACGAAGTGCCGGTGCCACCGGCCACCGCGCCGGGCGACACGGCCTGGCCGACCCAGCCCATCCCCACCGCGCCACCGCCTTTGTCGCACCAGACAGTGTCGGCCGATGAACTGACCCAGCGCACGCCCGAAGCCAACACGTGGGCGCGCGAGAAGTTCGCTACTTTTCTCAACGGTCCGCCCTTCACCCCGCCCGCCTACAAGCAGGAGACGGTGTCGGCGCCGGGCTTTTCGGGCGGCAGCGAATGGGGCGGCATGAGTTTTGATCCCAAGCTGCAATATCTGTTCGCCAACACCGAGAATGTGATGTGGACCACCGCGGTGATCGACCGCAAAGGGCGCACGCGGGTGGAAGGCCCCGACCTGCCCGGTTCCATGTCGCGCTATACCTTCTCCGGCTACAACAAATTCCACGATCCGGACGGCTATCCCGCCACTGCCTGGCCCTGGGGGCATCTGACCGCCATCGACCTCAAGACCGGCAAATTCGCCTGGCGCATTCCGTTTGGTACTTATCCCGAACTTGTGGCCAAGGGCCAAAAGGACACCGGCAGCGAGAGCTATGGCGGCGCGGTGGTCACCGCCAGCGGGCTCCTGATTATCGGGGCCAGCGACTTCGACAGAAAGATGCACGCTTTCGACAGCAAGACCGGCAAGCTGCTGTGGGAAGCCGAGTTGCCTTACGCCGGCAACGCCACACCCATCACCTATATGGTGGGCGCCAAGCAGTATGTCGCCATCGCCGCCAGCACCAGCCATGACCGCAAGGCGGCCAAGGGCAGCGCCTTTGTCGCCTTCACGCTGGGCGACTAGTCCTGTGCACGCAAAATAGAAAAGCCCGGCCTTGCGGCCGGGCTTTTGCATTCAAAGCGCAGGATCTTACGGTGCGGTGGAAACCACGAAGGTGGCTGGCGAACTGTTGGACGAACCGATGGCGATGCCGGCGGCGGCAGCCGCCACGACACCCACAATGATCACCGGCGTGGTCAGCAGCTCGGCGTGATGGACGCCGGCGGGCTTTCCGGCCGGCAGGGCACCGTCAGCCGCCTGGGCCGCGGTGGAAATCAGAAGGCCGGTGGCCAGCAGAACGGCGGTGATATTTCGCATGAGTCTCTCCAACAGTGAATCCGTGGAAAAACGATAGCGAAGGCTCTGAAATTTCCATTCGCAATTGCACAATGGCCCCTGCGACAAATTGGACAAGCATATGACAATGCCATGATGGCGGGCGTAATGCCCAAAAATACAGCGTTATTTGCTTGTTCTTTATACGCTGCACCACCCCGGAGCGGGTGGCGGCCGCACCAGATTGGTGCGGCGCACACCTGTCAAAGGACCTATTTCGGAGCGCCGGACACATGCTCCAGGCGGCCTTTGCGCTCCGCCAGGATCGCGTCGAACTCGGCCCTGGTCATGTGCAGCTTGGCCGGGTTGGCGTTGATCCAGGTCACGAACGCCGCGTACTTGCGCGTGTTCCAACCGCCCTCGAACTCGCCGCCATTCTTGCCCGAGCGGTTCAGGTCGAAGTTGAAGGCGTCCTCCAGGTTGATGAACTCGGCATGGGACACCGCGTCTTCCGCCAGATAGGCCGGGACGAAGATCACACCGTCATTCTTGGCCAGCACCAGATCGCCCGGCAGCACCGTCGCTCGCCCGATGCGGATGGGGGCATTGATGGACGTCAGGGTCATGTTCTTCCAGGCGGACGGATCATAGGCGCGGTAGAGGCCGTTCATGTTCTCCAATGCGCGATTTTCCTCCGCGTCGCGGATGCCGGCATCAAACACGAAACCGGTCTTGGAGTGGGTAGCGATGCCCGACCCCAGGTTGGAGCCGATCAGGGTGCCTTCCACGATCTTGCCGAAACCGTCGGCGACATACATGTCGCCCTCCTTCAACTCGGCGATGGGCCAGCTGTTGTTGCCGCTGACCCGGCCTTCGCGCTTTCCTTCGGCGGCGATGGCATCATACATGTCGCGGCGCAACGGCATGTATTGCGTCGTCAGCGCCCTGCCCGCGAAAGGCTTTTCCGGATGCAGCATCTGGTACCCGGTATCAAACTGGCAGTCGAAACCCTTGTCGCGCAGATAGTCCCATAGATCTTCGATGGAAACATTCACCACCCGCTTGAGCAGGTCGTCCGGCACCTTGGGGCGGCCATCGGGGAAGCGTTCGCCCTTCCACTGCGAGGTGTAGAACAACATCTGTTCGCGGGTCTGCTTGACCTGCGCCAATGCCGGGGCGCTGAGGCCCACACAACCGACCAGAACGGCCGCCAGAATCTTTTTCATGTTTAGCCCCACCACTTTTCATCAGGCGCAAGATGCGCCTTGACCACGTCCGGATTGAGATCGATGCCCAGGCCCGGCTTGTCCTGGATGACGAAATAGCCGTCCTTGAAGAACGGGCCTTCATGCGTGACCATGTCGAAGGTCCATTGGTCGCGTCCGCCCGCCAGTTCATGCACCCGGAAATTGCGCACCGAAGCGGCGGCATGGGCCGAAGCGATGGTGCCCACCGCGCTGGCCGGATTGTGGCAGGCGGTCCAGATGCCATACAGGTCGGCCAGGTCGGCGATGCGCTTGGCCTCAAACAACCCGCCAGACTTGGGGATGTCGATATGCACGCCGGCGCAGGCCTGGCGGATGACCAAGGGCGCGAACTGCGCCAACCCATAGAGATTTTCACCGGTGCAGAGCGGCACATTGGTGGCGCGCGACACCCGTTCCATGGTCTCGACATTCTCCGGCGGGGTGGCGTCTTCCACCCACAGCGGATTCACATGCTCGACCGCGTTGCAGTATTTGATCACGTCGTTGACCGAATACTTCCAGTGACACTCGATCGCCATGTCCACGTCCGGGCCGATCTCCTTGCGCACCCGGTCCATGCGATCGACCAGGCGGCGGATGTCGCGGTTGGTCAGCTCGTTGGTGTAGCGGTCATGGCCCGGCTCCTTGAAGTCGGGATCGGCGGTGGTCGGCACCGAGTCGCCCTGGAACTTGAAGGCGGTGAAGCCGAAGGGATTGTGAGCGACCGCATCGGCCGCCTGGCGGCTCCAGGATGCCGGATCGGCCGGGTTGGGATCGGGGGCCTGAAGGGTGCGGTAGAAACGCACCTTGTCGCGGAAACGCCCGCCAAGCAGATTGCACACCGGCGTCTGCAACAGGCGCCCGGCCAGGTCCCACAACGCGATCTCGATGCCCGACGCGGCGTGATAGGTCAGCCCGCCCGTGGCGCCATAACCGCCATTGAGGAACAGAAGCTTGGTGTAGAGCTTGACCACATTGAGCGGATCTTCGCCGATCAGCTGCTCCTTGAAGCGCTTCAGGGTGATGTCCTTGGCGCCGGGCCCCCAATAGCCCTCGCCGATACCATACACGCCAGCATCGGTTTCGATCTTGAACAGGTTCCAGTCCCAGGTGGGACCGCGCACGATCATCACCTTGACGTCGGTGATCTTGACCTTCTTCTTCAGATACTGGGCCTTGGCCTGGTACGGCAGGGCAAAGCACGACACCGCGCCAAGCGCGAGAAGCTTACGGCGATCCATGAGAACTCCTAGTTGCCAGGCGGCTGGTCGGTCTGGAAATAATGAATCTGGCCTTCCTTCAGGCGCGGCGTCATGGCCAGGCGCGTGGAGGTGCCGCTGTTGGGATGGGTGGTGGCGCGGTGCCAGCGTTCATTGGGCACCATGATGATGTCGCCAAGCTGGCCGGTGACAAGACCGGTGCCG
>CANBZE010000139.1 GCA_947373775.1 Alphaproteobacteria bacterium | reverse complement strand
CGCGACATCATCGACCTGGAAGCCATGTATGGCGCCGGTCCCGATGGCCAGCCCGCCAATGTGCCCCCGCCGGTCGGCCCCGACGGCCAGCCGCTGAACCGGCCCGATGCCAACGGCGTCACCCCGCCGGTCGCCGAATTCAAGAAGCCGGTGCCGCCGCCCCCTCCGCCGCCCAAGCCGGCCGAACCCAAGGCCGAAGGCGAAGCCGCCACCGAAGGCGGTGAAACCCCCGCCGCCGATGACGGCGATGATTTCGACGATGAAGGCAATCTGCCCTTGTCGGCCATGGAAGCCGCGCTGAAGCCGCAGGTGCTCGCGTCGCTGGATTCCATCGCCGGTCTCTACAAGAAACTGGGCAAGCTGCAGGACGCGTCGGTGGAAGCCGCGCTGGCCTCGGACGAACTGTCCACCGGCCAGGAACGCCGCTTCAAGAAGCTGCGCAACGAGACCATGGACCTGGTCAAGTCGCTCAAGCTCAACAACAACCGCATCGAAGCCCTTGTCGACCAGATGTACGGCATCAATCGCCGCCTGGTCGGTCTTGAAGGCAAGCTGCTGCGCCTGGCCGAAAGCCATGGCGTGGAACGTGCCGAATTCCTGAAACAGTATTTCGGCAACGAGCTCGATCCCAACTGGGCGCGCCGCGTCGGCCGCCTGACCGGCCTGGGTTGGCACGATTTCGTCACCGACGAGCGCGACAAGATCAAGACCCTGCGCGACGAGATCCAGCAGCTGGCGCAGGAAACCCGCCAGTCGGTGTCCGAATTCCGCCGCAACGTCCAGACGGTGCAGAAGGGCGAGCGCGAATCCGGCGTGGCGAAAAAGGAAATGATCGAGGCCAATTTGCGCCTCGTGATCTCCATCGCCAAGAAATACACCAACCGCGGCCTGCAGTTCCTGGACCTGATCCAGGAAGGCAATATCGGGTTGATGAAGGCGGTCGATAAGTTCGAATACCGCCGCGGCTACAAGTTCAGCACTTATGCGACCTGGTGGATTCGTCAGGCCATCACCCGCTCCATCGCCGACCAGGCGCGCACCATCCGCATCCCGGTGCACATGATCGAGACGATCAACAAGCTGGTGCGCACTTCGCGCCAGATGCTGCATGAGATCGGCCGCGAGCCGACCCCGGAAGAGCTGGCCGAACGTTTGGCCATGCCGCTGGAAAAGGTCCGCAAGGTCCTGAAGATCGCCAAGGAACCGATCAGCCTTGAAACGCCCATCGGCGACGAGGAAGACAGCCACCTGGGCGACTTCATCCAGGACCCCAATGTGGTGCTGCCGATCGACGCCGCCATCCAGGCGAACCTGCGCGAAACCACCACCCGCGTGCTGGCGACCCTGACGCCGCGCGAGGAACGCGTGCTGCGCATGCGCTTTGGCATCGGCATGAACACCGACCACACGCTGGAAGAAGTCGGCCAGCAGTTCAGCGTCACCCGCGAGCGTATTCGCCAGATCGAAGCCAAGGCGCTGCGCAAGCTGAAACACCCGTCGCGCTCAAGAAAGCTGCGGAGTTTCCTTGATAACTAAGTGCAAGGTATTCGTCCCTACGCTGTCGCTAGGGACCCTGGAAAACTGATGCTTCTGACCCTGCTCAAAGGCAAAATCCACCGCGCCACGGTGACCCAGTGCGACCTCAACTATGAGGGCTCCATCTCGGTGGATTCGGTGCTGCTGGAACGCTCCGGCATCCTGCCGCATGAACAGGTGGATGTGCTGAACATCAACAATGGCGAGCGGTTCACCACCTATGCCATTCCGGCCGCGGCCGGCTCCGGCATGATCGGCATCAACGGCGCCGCCGCGCGCCTCGCCCAAAAGGATGATCTTGTCATCATTGTCGCTTATGCCCGCATGGAAGAGGCACAGGCCAAGACATTCCAGCCGCGCGTGCTGCTGGTGGATTCGAACAACAAGCCGCAGAGCCCGGCCCTGCGAATAATGGAAACCTGAAGACACATGCCTCCCCGCAAAGACGACGAAAAATTCTCCAATCGCATGGAAACGGCCGCCAAGGCCCGTTCCGAGATGCTGGCCAAGGCCAAGGCCCGCGCCGAAGCCGCCAAGGTCAATTTCGAAGCCAAGGCCGGTGAGCGCCTGGCCATCGCTGCTGCGCGCGATGTGCGCGCCAAGCAGCGTGCCGAGGAAAAGGCCAAAGCCGCCATCGAGGCGGAAAAGCGCCGCGCCCGGGAAGAGGAAGAACGCCGCCTGGCCGAGATCGAAGCCAAGGCCCAGGCCGAACGCGAGCACGAAGAACGCATCCGCGCCCAGGAAGAGCTGGAAATCGAGCAAAAGGCCAAGCGCGACGCCCGCTATGCCGCCCGCAAGGCCGGCAAGAAGAAGGGCAGCCGCTACTAGGCGCTGCGCCTGTGCGCGGCCTGGCTGACGCGGAACTTTAAGGGGCCGCGATTTTTCCGTTCCCAATGTGCCCGGCCTGAGTTTAAGCTTTTGGGCCGGTTGAGTTTTGCTCCCGCATGTAATGCCGTCGCGCAGAAGTTCCCGCTTCGCCCGGTCCTGTTAGAAACCGTCAAAGAGAAGGGCGATGCCGCATGGCGTTCGTGGAAGACAAGTCGTTCAAATATCCCGCCGAGGATGAGTGCCTGGTGCGCCGGTTGGGCTCAGGCGTGATCGCCGCCTGGCCGGGCCTGCCGCCCGAGGCGCGGGCCAAGATTCTGGAACAGGCGCAGGTCGCCTGGGACCGGGAGCATTTCGTCTCCAAGCTCCCCGCCAAGCTGGAAGCCATCATCAAGCGGCGCGGCTAGGCTTCTTTCGATCCTCCCTTAAGGGGAGGGTGAAGATCAGGCCAGCGCCGCCAGCAGCACCGTGACCAGGCCGAAGATGGACGCCGCCCAGACCAGGGTGCGCGCCACCGGGATGCCGGCGGCATAAACCGGCACATACAGGACGCGCGCCCAGAAATAGATCTGCGCTCCCAGCGCCGAGCTCGCATTGGTCTTGCCCAGCGCCGTCACCACCAGCACCGCCACGGCGAAATAGACGAAGGTCTCGCGGAAGTTGCCGAAGGCCCGCAGCATGCGCGCCGTCAATGGGCTGACTGAGGGCGCGGGCAGGTCGCGCGCGCTCATATTGTAGGCCAGACCCTGGTCCTTGGTCGCGAGGGTGGTGGCGACAACGAGCTGCACCAGCCCCAGTACCACGGCCCAGCACAGCATCTGGATTTCGATCAAACCGGCGAAGATGTTCATGATGTCCTCCCTGTTGTTATTGGTCGTTGCGATAATTGAAGCTCACGGAAATGCGACGGCCGCGTGCGGCATTGGGCTCCACGCCGTGGCGCAGCCAGCTTTCCCACAACAGCAGCATGCCGGGCTTGGGCGTCACGTCCACAAAGGTTTGGTTCTCGGGCCGCGCATTCGTCTTGCGCAGCGGAGCCGCCATCATCATCGGCAGGCGTGGATCCTCGAAGCGGAGGACGCCGGACTTGGGCGGCACTGTCACATAGTAAGTGCCGCTGATCACCGAATGGGGATGGATGTGCGGGGTATGCACGGCGCCCTTCTCCATGACGTTCACCCACAGGCTGTCCAAGACCAGTTTGCGGCCCGACAGATCGAACTGCAGTTCGCGGGCAAATTTTCCCACATGTCCCGAAATGGTGCGCTCCATCTCGGCGAAGATGCTGGCGCGGCGGGGCAGGTCGTTCAGCGAGGCATACGATGTATAGCCGCCATAGCCGTGGTCCTTGGACCAGCGGCGGCCCGCCAAATCCTCCACTGCCAGGCCCAAACAGGTCTGCTCCAGGCCCTGCAGTTTGGGCAGCTGCGCCTTGTAGAGCCGGGTGGGAAACAGGATCTGCGACATCGCCTTGGCTTTGGTCTGGTTAGCGAGATTTTGACCATTGGGCGGTTAAGCTCGCCGGGTTGTCAAATATAACGGTTGGGCGGGGGCTCAAATGGATTCCATCATGCGTGTACCGGTCACTGCCGCAGTGTTTGCCGCCATGGCCGTTCTTCTGTCGGGCTGCATCGCCTATGACGCTGCCAGCACCGTGGTCAGCGCGGGTTCTACCGTGGTGGGCGCCGGCGCTTCGGTGGTCGGCGCGGTGGGCGATGTCGTGACATCGCCCTTCGACAGCGACGAACCTAAGAAGAAGTAAGCTTCTTTTTGATCGCTCCGGCTCTCGCCGACGCTCCTTAAAACTTATCTTTCCGCGCGCGGATCTCGCCGAATACGGCGACGTCACCGGCTTGCTCCATGCCCAGTGACTTGCGGATTTCCGCACTGTCCGGCCGCAGGAAGGGATTGGTTTTCTTCTCCAGCTCCAGGGTGGATGGCACGGTCGGCTTGGCCGCGCCCCGCGCCGCATTCACATCGTCCATCCGCGCTTTCAAATCGCCATTGCCCGGCTCAAGCGTCAGCGCGAAGCGGCCATTGCTCTGGGTATATTCATGCCCGCACCAAATTTTAGTATCGTCGGGCAGGGTCATCAGCTTGGACAGGCTGGTCCACATCATCTGCGGATCGCCTTCGAACAACCGCCCGCAGCCCAGGGTGAACAGCGTGTCGCCGGTAAAGGCATTGCCGTCGATCACGAATGTGATGGCGCCCCTGGTATGGGCCGGCACTTCCAGCACCTGAACCTTGCGGCCGTCGAACTCCCATCCAGTGGATTCATCCACCCCGACATCCAGCCCCGGAATGCGCGCCGCGTCCTTGCCCGGACCCACGACTTTGGCGCCCGTCTCCTGCTTCAACTCCAGATTGCCGCCGCAATGATCCAGGTGATGGTGGGTGTTCAGGATATGGGTCAGCTTCCACCCGGTCCGGGCCAGCGCCGCGCGCACCGGGGCGGCTTCCGACGGGTCCACGATGGCGCATTGGTCCCCCGATTTCACCAGATAGGCGTAATTGTCGGACAGGCAGGGAACAATCTCGATCTGGACGGGCATGGCGTCTCCTTTTGGCGCGAGACAGTAGCAAAGCTGCGTCTTTGAACAACCGTCCCCAGGGCTTAGACTTTGGGCCGATGCAGGACGTGCGCGAACTCACCGCCTTTTACAACAAGCCGCTGGGCCAGTTGGCCAAGCGGGTGATCCTGCGCCATGTCGAGAATCTCTGGCCCGACCTGCGGGGGTTGCGGGTGCTGGGCTACGGCTTTCCCATTCCCTATGCGCGGTTGTTCACCGGGGCCGAGCGCGCCATCGCCGCCATGCCGGCGCCCTTCGGTGCTGTCACCTGGACGCCAAATGGCGACAGGAACGCCGCGCTGGTGTGCGAGGAAGATGCGCTGCCGTTCCCCGATGTGTTCTTCGATCGCATCCTGATCGTGCATGGTCTGGAATCCGCCGAAAGTCTGCGCCCGCTGCTGCGCCAGTTGTGGCGGGTACTGGCGCCGGAAGGAAAGATTTTATTGGTGGCGCCCAATCGCGCCAGCCTGTGGGCCCAGGTGCAGGTGTCGCCCTTCGGCCATGGCCGCCCCTTTTCGCGCATGGAACTGGATCGCCTGCTGCGCGACGCGCTGCTGGAGCCGGTACGCTGGTCGCGCGCGCTCTATGCACCGCCCTTTGACGGCATCAGCGGGTCGGGCACCAACTGGGAAAGATTTGGCCGCAAATTCTTTCCCGGCATCGGCGGCTTGCATGTGGTGGAAGCGGCCAAGTCGCTCTATGCCGCCGCCACGCCGATGCCCAAAGGCGCGAAAGTCGCGTTGCAGCAGGCCGCCGAAGACTTCTAGCTCTTCTTGAGCAGGAACACACCGCCCTGGGCGAACAGGTTGGGGCCCAGAACGCCATGCGTCAGGCTTTGCGGCTTCATCACCGATGTGGTGCCATTGTCGTTCAAGGCATGCGCTTCCACGATCACCGCGCCGCATTCGCGCGTCAGGTCGACA
>CANBZE010000138.1 GCA_947373775.1 Alphaproteobacteria bacterium | reverse complement strand
TACCACGCCATTCTGGCTGCGCAGATAGCCCAGATCGATATCGCGGATATTGTGACCATCGATGCGGATGGCGCCTTCGGTGATCGGGTGCAGGCCCTGGAGCAGGGCCGACAGCGTGGTCTTGCCCGAACCGCTGCGGCCCACGATGCCGATCATGGCGCCGGCGGGAATCTTCAGCGACACGTCTTTGAGCGCCGGCTTCTCGGTGCCCGGATAGCGGAAGGTGACCTTGTCGAACTCGATGGCGCCGGCGATAGCCGGCGTCAGGCCGCGCTGGCCGCTGTTTTCGCCGGGACGGTTCATGATCTCGCCCAGCATCTCCACCGACATCATGACTTCCTGATAGTTGTTGAGCAGGCCGATCAGCTGCAGCACTGGCGAGATCACGCGGCTCGACAGCATGTTGAAAGCCACCAGGCCGCCCACGGTGAGCGCGCCGCCGAACACCAGGAAGGCGCCGACACAGACGATGGTGACGCTGAGCGCCTTTTCGATGAAGGAGGAAAGCGTATTGGCCGCCAGGCTGATCTTGCCCACCTGGACATAGGTGTTCACCGAATCGGCGGCGGCATTGTCCCAGGCCTCTTCGCGGCGCGGCTCCAGGTTCAGCGACTTGACGGTGCGCATGCCATGCACGCTTTCCACCAGCAGCGATTGGCGCGTGGCTTCGGCCTGGTAGAGGTGGCGCAGCCGGGTGCGATACGGCTTCAGCATGAGGGCAATCAGTGCCCCCAGGATCGCGGTCACGCCCAGCACCACGGCGGTCAGAGTGGGCGAGTACCAGATCATCAAAGGCAGGAAGACCAGCAGCGCCGGCAAGTCGAGCAGGGTGCCGAGCAGGCGCCCGGTGAGGAATTCGCGGATCTGCGTGCCCTGCTGCATATGCTTGGTGACGACACCGGCGCGGCTGGTGTCGAAATAGCTGATGGGCAGGTTCATCAAATGGCGGAAGGTGGTGCGCGCCAGGCGAATGTCGATGCGGCTGGCGGTGCGCAGCACGAAATAGCCGCGCAGCCAGCTGAAGGTGGCGTCGAACAGGATGGCCAGCACCACGCCGACCCCGATCACGGCCAGGGTCGCGTCACTGAGATAAACCAGCACGCGGTCGATCACGATCTGGAAGAAAATGGGAACGGCCAGGGCCAGCACATGCATGGCCAGGGCGGCGATGACGACGTTGCGCAGCAGGGCGCGCTGTTTCCAGAATTCGGGACCGAACCAGGACAGACCGAAACGCCGTCCTTCCTCGCCAAGCTTGTAGACGCGCTTGAGCAGGATGATCTCGCCGGTCCAATGCGCGATGAACTTGTCCTTGGCCACCGGGAACAGGTTGGCTTGCGGCATCTTGGGATTGAACAGGATGATCTGGTCGGGGCCGGCCGCTTCGCCGACCTTCAGCACCACGAAGTAGCCGCCGGTATCCAGGCGCACCAGGAACGGCGCCAGCTTCTGAAGCTTCTGCAGGTATTTCCAGTTGGTGCGTTCGGCGCTGGCCTTCAGGCCTTCGGCGCGGGCGATGCGCACAAGCTCCTTGGCGTCGGGCTCGCGCTCCTTGACGTATTTGTGGGTCAGGCGCTGCAGGCTCCAGTCCAGCTGGTAATGCCGCGCCACGGCCGACAAAGCGCGGACGCCGCTGTCATGCTTGTCGGGCGCGTCAGAGGCGGACGCCTGCGGCTCGATCTTGGCCGTGTTGCGGATATCGCTCACGGAAAGGGTGCTTTCGGAGGTTGTTCGGCGGGCGCTGCGGGAAACAGCGGGCCGGTGACATAAGGCGGCTCGCCCCGCGGAGCGGGCGGTTGTGCAACGGCCACGGGCGCCGGGGTGGGTGCCGCCGGCTGGGCCGTGGGCCGTGTCGGTTGGGACGCGGGCGCTTGGGCAGGCCTGGCCGTCATGGCCTGGGTCAGTTGCTGCACGATCTCCACGATCTTCTCGGAGGAGCGCAGGAAGGCGTCGGTTCCCATTACGATGCGCTGAGTGAAGACCTGGCGCGGGCGGCCGGTCGCATCTGTCTCATTTGGGGAATAGGTCACCATATCGAGACGCACGACCCCGCCGATCACGGTGATCCTGCCGATCCCATCGGTGAAAAGCTGCGGTTCCATTGATCCTATAGCCCCAAACGGCGTTATTCCGTATGGGTCGCTTCAAGAAGCAGGCCAGCACGCTTAAGGTTAAAGGGCGCTGCCTAGTTGGCGCCCCTAATTGGCAACGGTGCGCCGGATCTGCGGTTTGACCTTGGCGGGGAAAGTTGCGGCCAGGAACTGGGTCACCTGGACCATCGCTTTATTGACGGTGGCGGCATCGGGCGCATCCTTGCGGAAGAACTGATGCCCCACATCCGGATAGTTCGCGATCTGGGCCGGCACGCCCTTGGCCTTGAGCGCGTCGTAAAGCTTCTGTGCCTGCTTGGGCGAGACTTCGGTATCGGCGGCGCCATGCTGGATCAAAAAGGGCGGCGCATTCTCCGACACAAAGCTCAGGGGCGATGCCAGCTTCACCACACCCGGCGCGCAGGCGGACGGCTCGCATCCCAGATAGCGGCCTTCGGGGCTGGTTCCGGCGGAGGCGGAGGTGAAACCTTCGCTCGCGGGCTTGCCGCCGTCGGCCGCCAGGGCACCCAGGTCGGTGGGCCCGTACCAGTCGATCACCGCTTCGGCGCAGTTGCTGGGCGCGTCGCGGCCCACTTCGCCTTCGGGTTCAAAGCGCGGCACGCCGCAGGTGACGCCGGCCATGGCCGCCAGCTGTCCGCCGCTTGAGGCGCCCCACACCGCAAGCCGCGTGGGATCGCCGTTGAAGCTGGCGGCAGACCTGCGCATCCAGCGGATGGCGGCTTTCACATCCTGCAGCGCGGCGGGAAAGCGCGCTTCCTGCGACAGGCGATAATTGATGCTGGCCACCACATAGCCCTGGGCCGCCAGGCCTGCGAGCGCGCGGGGCAAATCGGTGAAGGCGCGGGCGGTGCGGGAGTCGCCATTGTTCCAGCTGCCGCCATGCACGAACACAACTATTGGCGCCGGCACGTTCTGCGTGCGCGGGGTGTAGAGATCCAGGGTCAGGGGCCGGAAGCCGGGCACAGTGGCATAGGGAATGTCGAAGGTGGCGGTGACGCCATCGGCGAAGGACAGCGGCGGCGGTTGATATTGCGGACGCGGCGATGGCGCGGGCGGCGCATCAGGCGCTGGTAACCGCTGCGCCACCGGCTCGGCCACCGATTCCGTAAGTGTGCTGCGGATTTCGGGCCGGGGGATCGGCACGGGCACCGGCTCGCTCAGGCTGGTGCGCACCACCGGCACGGTGCGGGCATCCGCCGGCGCGGGCTGGGTGGGGGTCTTGGGCGCGGGTGCGAAAAGTTGGGGCGCGTCCTGACCCCAGACCGCCGACGCGGTCAGGCCCAAAGCCAGACATCCCACCCCAAGCCACCGCATGGCGTTCCCTCGAATCGCAGCCGACACTTTACAATAGAGGTGTTCCGGCGGCCCGACTTGTGATGGACTGAGGTTACAGAAAATTCACAACAGGGGAAACCACCATGAAGACCAAGCAGCTTTTGCTGGCCGGGCTCGCCATCGCCGCCCTGGCCTATACACCCGTCAGCGCGCAGGTTCAGCCCAACGCGCCAGCCTTTGCGCCGGGTACCTTCCCGGCCCTGCCTACCAAGCCGACCCGCACCGGCAAGCATCTCAACCGCATCATCGACATGTGGCTGAAGGGCCAGCCCGTCTATTACGCCCAGCTGGAAGCCGCCGGCTATGAAGACGGCAAGCGCATGGCCAACACCAAGGCCGACTACATCACCTATGAGATGGAGCATGGCGCGCTGGACTTCCACGAGCTGCGCGAATTCATGCGCGGCCTGAAGGAAGTCGGCACCCGTACCGGCCATCCCACCGTGCCGGTGATCGTGACTTTGCCCATCCAGGGCACTGCCGATGTGGTGCGCGCCAATGCCTGGATGATCCAGCAGGCGCTGGCGGCCGGCGCGCACGGCATCCTGCTGTGCAACGCCGAAAGCCCCGAAGCGGCCAAGATCATGGTCGAAGCGGCGCGCTATCCCTTTGCGCCGGTCGTGCCCGGCCTCAACCAGGGCTTTCGCGGCAATGGCAGCCAGGCCTATGCCTCCAAGATCTGGGGCCTGACACCGCAGGAATATCTGCAGCGCGCCGAACCCTGGCCGCTCAATCCCGATGGCGAAATCATTCTCGGCGTGAAGATCGAAAATCCCCGCGCCGACGCCAATGTGGAATCCACCGTGCGAGTGCCGGGCATCGCCTTTGCCGAATGGGGCCCGGGCGATCACGGCTTCTATCTGGTGGGCAATCCGGCCACGGCGGGCGGGCGGGGCGACATGCAGCCCAACATGGTGGCGGTGCGCCGGCGCGTGCTGGATGCCACCAAGGCGGCGAATATCAAGTTCCTCAATGCCTGCAACGAAGCCAATGTGATCGACCAGCTCAAGGACGGGGTGATGATCTGCACCGGCGGCGACAGTCCGGCCGCCGACAAGGGCCGCGCCTTCACCAAGCGGACCGATCCCCTGTGATCTGAAACAAAGTGATCTGAACCAAAATGGTGCCCCCGCGTTGAAGCGCGGGGGCATCTTTCTTATCTTGGCATCATGCGTCTCGACGATCTTCGACCTTCCGACAATGTGGACGACCGCCGCGGCGAGGATTACGGCGGTGGTGGCTTTGGCGGCCGCGGCATCGTGTTCGGCGGCGGCGGGCTGGGGCTGGTCGTCGTCCTGATCTCGCTGTTCTTCGGGGTGGACCCGTCACAGCTGTTGAATGGCGGCCCGGCGCCGCAGCCGCAGGTCCGGCACGAGACCGGACCGCGCAGCGATGACGCCGATTATGATTTTGCCCGCAGGGTCATCGGCTCGGCCGAAGATGTCTGGCAGCCATTGATGCAGCAGCAGGGCGTCCGTTTCACGTACGCCACCTTCACCGCTTATGACGACGCCACGCCGACCGGCTGCGGCACCGGCCAGTCATCCGCAGGGCCATTCTATTGCCCGGGCGACCAGCACATCTATCTGGACCTCGCGTTCTTCAACGAACTCAGCCAGCGCTTCGGCGTGTCCGGCCAGTTCGCCCGCGCTTATGTCATCGCCCATGAATATGGTCATCACATCCAGGACCTGATGGGCACGATGGACCGGCGCGGTTCGATGGGGTCCTATGGTCCGCAGCGCGGTGCCGACAGCGACTCCGTGCGCACCGAGCTGCAGGCGGATTGCTATGCGGGCGTTTGGGCTTTTCATGCCAACCAGCAGTTCAGCATCCTGCAGAATGGTGACTTGGACGGCGCGCTCAAGGCCGCCTCCTCGGTGGGCGACGACACGCTGCAAAAGGAAAACCGTGGCTACGTCGTGCCTGATTCCTTCACGCACGGCACCAGCGCCCAGCGGGTGCGCTGGTTTCAGCGCGGCCTGGAAGGTGGGCGGATAGACGCCTGCGACACTTTTTCGGCGCGCGGGCTTTAACCCACGCACCCATCAAGGGACATTGAGGGCCAGCATGTCGTCCACCGCCTTGGCATCATTCTGGTCCAGCGGCATGAACTCCAGCCCGATCTTGCCCTTGTAACCAGCGGCGCGCACGGCGCGCAGCAGGTTGGCATGATTGACCTCGCCGGTGCCCGGCTGGTGGCGGCCCGGTACGTCACCGATCTGCACATGCGCGACCTGGTCGGCGCCGGCAGTGAACTTTTCGATCAGATCGCCGTCTTCCAGCTGCATATGATAGAAGTCCCACAACAGCTTCACCCGCGGTGAATTCACCGCCCGCACCATCGGCAGCCCCGGTTGCGAGCCGTTGAGCAGATGGTTGAGGTGATTGACCCGGTTGAAGGGTTCGAC
>CANBZE010000137.1 GCA_947373775.1 Alphaproteobacteria bacterium | reverse complement strand
GCGCTGTCCGACGACGACGAACGCGTGCGTTCGGTCGCCTCCTACAAGCGCCACCTGCAGCGCGTGAACAAGGGCCATCAGCAGCAGCCCGCCGGTCCCGCCGGCCCGCGCGACATCATCGTGCCCGAAACCATCACCGTGTCCGATCTGGCCAACCGCATGGCCCGCCGCACCGTCGACGTCATCAAGGTCCTGATGAAGAACGGCATGATGGCGACCCCCAACGACATCATCGATGCCGACACCGCCGAACTGGTGGCCGCCGAGTATGGCCATGTGGTCAAGCGCGTGGCCGAAAGCGACGTGCTCGAAGGCCTGGCCGGCGAGACCGACGATGCCGCCAGCATGGTGTCGCGTCCCCCGGTCGTGACCATCATGGGCCATGTCGACCACGGCAAGACCTCGCTGCTGGATGCGCTGCGCAAGACCGACGTTGTGTCAGGGGAGGCCGGCGGCATCACCCAGCATATCGGCGCCTATCAGGTGAACCTGAAGTCGGGCCAGAAGATTACCTTCCTGGATACGCCCGGCCACGCCGCCTTCACCCAGATGCGCGCCCGCGGCGCCAAGGTCACCGACCTGGTGATCCTGGTGGTCGCCGCCGATGACGGGGTGATGCCCCAGACAGTGGAAGCGATTGCCCACGCCAAGGCGGCCGGTGTGCCGATGATCGTGGCGGTCAACAAGATCGACAAGGGTGACGCCAATCCCACCCGCGTGAAGACCGAACTCTTGCAGCACGAAATCCAGGTCGAAGACATGGGCGGCGAAGTGCAGGTGGTGGAAGTCTCCGCCACCAAGCTGCTGGGCCTCGACAAGCTGGAAGAAGCCATCCTGCTGCAGGCCGAAATCCTGGACCTCAAGGCCAATCCCGACCGTCCCGCCGAAGGTGCGGTGGTCGAAGCCAAGCTGGACAAGGGCCGCGGTCCCGTCGCCACTGTGCTGGTGCAGCGCGGAACCCTGAAGGTCGGCGACATCGTGGTCGCCGGCGCCGAATGGGGCCGGGTGCGCCTGCTCGCCAATGAACGCGGCGAGTCGGTGAAGACCGCCGGGCCATCTACTCCCATCGAAGTGCTGGGTCTTTCGGCGGCGCCGGAAGCGGGCGATGAAATGGTCGTGGTCGAAAACGAAGCGCGCGCCCGCGAAGTGGCGGAATATCGCGGCCGCAAGCGCCGCGAACAGCGTCAGGCTTCGTCTTCCCGCCAGACTCTGGACCAGCTGCTACAGACCCGCGAATCCGGCGAAAAGCGCCTGTTGCCGCTGGTGCTCAAGACCGACGTGCAGGGCTCCAGCGAAGCCATTCAGGGTTCGCTGGCCAAGCTCGCCACCTCCGAAGTCGGGGCGCAGATTCTGCAGTCCGGCGTGGGCGGCATCACCGAAAGCGACGTCATCCTGGCCCATGCCAGCGGCGCCGCGGTGATCGGCTTCAACGTGCGCGCCAACAACCAGGCCCGCGACCGCGCCAAGCGCGACGGCGTGGAAATCCGCTACTACAACATCATCTACAACCTGGTGGATGACGTGAAGGCGGCGCTGTCGGGCATGCTGACGCCGGAGACGCGAGAGAAGTTCCTGGGCAATGCCGAGATTCTGGAAGTGTTCAACATCTCCAAGGTCGGCAAGGTCGCCGGTTGCAAGGTCACCGAAGGCATCATGCGCCGCGGCGGCAAGGTTCGTCTGATCCGCGACAATGTCGTGATCCACGAAGGCGATCTGTCCACCCTCAAGCGCTTCAAGGATGAAGTGAAGGAAGTGCAGAGCGGCCAGGAATGCGGCATGGCCTTCACCAACTATCAGGATATGCAGAAGGGTGACGTCATCGAGTGTTTCGAAGTCGAAACCATTCAGCGCGCGCTCTAGTCACTCCGTACCGGGTGATCAATGGCTTTGACCGGCACTCAGACTGGGCCTGATTTCGCCGCCACTTTGACGGCGGTGGAAGCAGCCCTGTGGGCCGCCGACATGGCCAAGGCGATGCAGCTCAGCGAAGACGCGGTCGGCGCCGGCGCCAACCATCCCACCCTGCTGGGGCTTGCGGGCCTGGGGCGCATGCAGGCCGGCGACAATCACAATGCCCTGCCGCTTTTGCAGCGCGCCCGCCAGCAGACGCCGCGCCATGTCGATTTGCTCTATGCGCTGGGCGAATGCCTGACCCGGCTGGGGCGCCCGCGCGAGGCGCTGGAGCCTTTCGACACCGCCATCGCCATCGCGCCCGAAGCGCGGCTGCATTTTGCCCGCGCCATGGCGCTGGAAGACTTGAGCGAGCTGGACGGGGCCCGCGCCGGTTTCGAACAGGCGCTGGCGCTCGACCCCGCCCAATCCGAAGCCTTGTCGCGCCTGGCGCTGCTGGCGGTCCAGCGCGGCGATGTCCAGGAAGCGCGCACTTTGGCCGAGCGCGCCCTGGCGATTGATCCCAAAGATTCCGCCGCCCGCATTGCGCTGGCCGGCGCGGCGCTGGAGCAGAAAGACATTGCCACCGCCGAAATGGCGGTGTCGGCGCTGGTGCAGGATCGCACCCTGGGACCGGTGAACCGCACATTCGCCTTCAGCTTGGCCGGCGATATTCTGGACGCGCAGAACCGCACCGCCGAAGCCTTTACGGCCTATGCAGCCTCCAAGGCGATCCAGCGCGATGCCTTCCTGTCCTCCATCGAAGGGGTTGAACGTGTGCTGGCGCGCGAAACGCGCCTGGCACATTATTTCCGGCGGATCGATCATTGGCCCAGCGCACAGCAGCCGCAGGAGAACCTGCGCTGCCACGTCTTCCTGGTCGGCTTTCCGCGTTCCGGCACCACCTTGCTGGAACAGGTTCTGGCCAGCCATCCGCACGTCGCCGCGATGGAAGAGCGGCCCTGTCTGATCGACTCCGCCAAGGCTTTTTTCGGCGCCGATGCCGACCTGGACCGTCTGGCGGCGCTGTCCGATGCCGAGCTACAGCCGTGGCGCGATCTCTATTGGAAGCGGGTGACGGAAACCGAAGGCACTCTGTTTAAGCCAGTTTTCCTGGACAAGCTGCCGCTGAATGCCGTGTTTCTGCCCCTGATCGCGCGCCTCTTTCCCAGGGCGAAAATTTTGCTGGCGTTGCGCGACCCGCGCGATGTGGTGCTGTCCTGTTTCCGCCGCCGCTTCGCTGTGAACGCCGGCATGTTCGAATTTACCGAGCTGGAAAACACGGCCATCTATTACGACGCCGTGATGACCTTGATCGAGCTCTATCGCGGCAAGCTGGCGCTGGACGTGGCCGAAGCGCGGCATGAAAGCCTGGTGGCGGATTTCGAAGGCGAAACGGCGCGGCTCTGCGCCTTCCTGGGCCTGGAATTCGATGAGGCCATGCACGCTTTCGCGGCCCGCGCCCGGCATCAGAACATCGACACGCCGTCCAGTGCGCAAGTCGCGCGCGGACTTTCGGCCGCCGGGGTCGCGCAATGGCGGCGCTATGGCCCGCAGCTTGAACCTGTTTTCCCCGTGCTGGCGCCTTTTGTGGCCCGGTTCGGCTATCCGGAGAATTGATATGTCCCGTCCTTCCAATTCGTCCGGCCGCGGCTCGTCGCGCCGCCCCAATCGCGGCGGCGGCAATGACAAGGGCGGGCCGTCCCAACGCCAGCTTCGCGTCGGCGAAGCCTTGCGTCACGCACTGGCAGAAGTTCTCAATCGCAACGAAATCCGCGATCCCGATCTGGATGGCGTGTCGGTGACCATCACCCAGATCAAGCCGTCGCCCGACATGCGCTATGCCACCGTCTATTGCGAACCCCTGGGCGGACAGAATGCCAAGCAGATCATCGCGGCGCTGAACCGTCACAAGGGATTCATGCGCGGCGAGATGGGCCGCAAGTTGACCATGAAGTTCACCCCCGACCTGCGCTTTGTCGAAGATGAATCGTTTGCCGAAGCCTTGAAGATCGAGACCATCCTGCGCTCGCCCGAAGTCCAGCGCGATCTCACCGCGCATGACGACGAGAGCGAAGACTGATGGGACGCCGCAAGAAAGGTAACCCGGTCCACGGATGGGTCATCCTGGACAAGCCGCTGGGCATGACTTCGACGCAAGGCGTGGCGGCGGTGCGGCGCATCTTCGACGCCCAGAAGGCCGGCCATGCCGGCACCCTGGATCCCATGGCCACCGGCATCCTGGCGATTGCGCTGGGCGAGGCGACCAAGACGGTCCCCTATGCCATGGACGCCGACAAGACCTATCGCTTCACCGCCACCTGGGGGGAAAGCCGCGACAGCGACGATGCGGAAGGCAAAGTCACCGGCACCTGCGACGTGCGCCCCACCCGGGAGGCGATCGAAGCCATGCTGCCCCGCTTCACCGGCACCCTGTCCCAGACCCCCCCGGTCTATTCGGCCATCAAGGTGGACGGGGAGCGGGCCTACGACCTGGCCCGGGACGGGGAGGAGGTGGTTCTCCAGCCCCGCCCGGTGGAGGTGTTCGAGGCTAGGCTTTTGGGGGCGCAAACAGACAGCGCCGAGTTCGAAATCCGTTGTGGCAAAGGGACTTACGTCAGGTCCTGGGTCCGAGATATCGCCCTGGCTTTGGGAACCTTGGGGCATGTCACGGCCCTGCGCCGGACCCGTCTGGGCGGCTGGGACGAAAAAACCGCGGTGAGCCTAGAAACACTGACCCCTTTTATGCATAGTCCCGCCGCTTTTGGGTATTTGAGGCCCCTTTCGACCGCGCTGGACGGCATCCCGGCACTGGCCGTCAGTGGTCCCGATACGGTTCGCATCCGATCCGGCAACCCCATCCTCATTCGCGCGAATATCTTCGCCCGCATGAAGGACGGTTTTGGTGACGGCGAACTCTCCGGGCTTACCGTCTTTCTCAAGGATGAGGAGGGTCAGCCCGTAGCATTGGCCGAAATCGCCGAAGGTGAGCTTCGTCCGTTTCGCGTCTTCAATTTTTCAATTCTCTGATGTCCGGAAAGAAACCATGATTACCCCTGAACGCAAAAAAGAAGTCGTTGCCGAAAACGCCACCGGCAAGAACGACACCGGCTCGCCGGAAGTACAGATCGCGATCCTGTCGGAGCGCATCACCAACCTCACCGATCATTTCAAGACCCACGCCAAGGACAATCATTCCCGTCGCGGCATGATCAAGATGGTCTCCCTGCGCCGCAATCTGCTGGACTATGTGAAGTCCAAGGATGTGAAGCGCTATGAAGGCATCATCGCCAAGCTGGGTCTGCGCCGCTGATTTCTCACGGCAACACCGAATGGGCACGGCCCTGCGCAAAAGCGTAGGGCCGTGCTTTTGCTTTTGCGGGGGATGAGCTCCCGTGGAAGCAGGCTCCATAGGGGAGCTGTATGACGTCCGGCCGCAATATGGCGGCGGGCAAATGAAGAGAAGAAGAACCGATGTTCACCATCCACAAAGAAACGTTTGAATGGGGCGGCCGCGAGCTGACCCTCGAAACCGGCAAGATTGCCCGCCAGGCCGATGGCTCGGTGCTGGCCACCTATGGCGAAACCGTCGTGCTGGCCACCGTGGTCGGCGCCGCCAATCCGAAGGAAGGCGTGGACTTCTTCCCGCTGACCGTGAATTACCAGGAACGCTATTACGCCGCCGGCAAGATTCCGGGCGGCTATTTCAAGCGCGAGCGCGGCGCGACGGAACGCGAGACCCTGATCTCGCGCCTGATCGACCGTCCCATCCGCCCGCTGTTCGCCGACGGCTATCGCAACGAGACGCTGGTTGTGGCGCAGGTGCTGAGCCACGACCTGGAAAATGATCCCGATATCGTGGCTATGATCGCCGTGTCGGCGGCGCTGACCCTGTCCGGCCTGCCGTTCCAGGGCCCAATCGGCGCGGCGCGCGTCGGTTACATCGACGGCGAATACAAGCTGAACCCGCCGCTG
>CANBZE010000136.1 GCA_947373775.1 Alphaproteobacteria bacterium | reverse complement strand
AATTCCTCGACCTTGGAACCGTCGAGAATGACCACCCGTGTTTCTTCCGGGTGGTTGGCGTCGATCATCATGCGCTTGGTCATGGAAGTCTCCTGGGCGCGCACGTCCGGGGCCGGCGGCACGAAGTGCGGCGGGCAGGTCAGGGCGGCGCGATGTGATGGTGGAAAGAAGGTGCGCAAGCCCATCCGTCGAAACGGTCATCGGGACCGGGACAGCGTCGGAGGGGATCGCAAATTTGTCAGTCATTGTTACTTCGGCGGGCCGCTAGCCTTGGGGCTGGCGGCCAAAGATGAGTCCTGAAGGGCCGTTGGTCCCGCGTTGCTCGCGGGGCATGCCGGGCCTGGTCAGGGGCGGCGCGGCAGTCGCGAGAATCGCGAAAAGCTGCCGGACACAGTTTTTGTAGGGTGCCCCAAGCCGTTCAACAAGCGATTAATGGGCACATTTGTGACGGCCGGTCAGGGCCGGAATTATTATATAACATAATCAGTTAGTTAGCTAACTTCTGGACCATAATCGCAGCAAATTGTTCCGTACCGCCTCCAGCCGGACCCGGTTTTCCCAAGCCATCTTCAGTCCCTCCAGCGCTGCCACCTCGCTCAGCTCGTAAAGCTGGGTGCGCTGGTACTCGTCCGGGATCAGGCTTTCGATGAAGGTGATCGAGACCAGGCGCTGGCCCCGGCGGACCGGGGTCACCTCATGCAGGTGGGTGGAGGGGTAGACGACCACGCTGCCCGGCTCGCCCTTGATCGCCACCGGCCGGGTGCCGAGATGGACCACTAGCTCGCCGCCGTCATAGCTGGCGGGCGGGTTTAGCCACACCGTGGCCGACAGGTCGGAACGGCGCATCTCATTGCCGAAGCGCATATGAGCCGTGTCGGCATGGGCGCCATAGGTCATGCCCACTTCGTAGCGGGCCAGCAGCGGCGGTGCGACTTGGCGGGGGAAGGCGAATTCGATGAAGGGCGTCGAGCGTGCGAAGGCCGCCGCCACAATGCGCGAGGATTCCACATAGCCCGGGTCGGTTTCATTGGCCTGCAGGTTGTTCTTGGCCAGGTTGTGCGGATTGGAGACGCGCCCGTCCACGAATGGAACTTTGGCGGCGATCTCCTGCAATCGCGCCACTTCCGGCGGCGTCAGAAAATCCTTCAGTTCCAGAAACATCGGCGGTCCCCCTGCACGGGGAACAGTAGCAAAAGCAAATCGGTGAAACAAACCACATGCTATTGTCGGCGCACCCGATTCGGAGCTTTTTGGTGAAGCGTCCCCTGGCCGCCTGCTGCATTGCCGCCGCCGCCCTGTCGCTGGTGGCGCTGCGCGCCGGCGCCGCTGACGATGCCATCAGCAAGTTGATGCATGGCCAGGAAGATGCCGCCAAAAACCTGCCGGTGGCGCCGCCCAAACCAATCCCGCAAGGCGTGGCGGGTCCCAGCATCGGCACCAAGCCCCAAGGCCCGCTGCCCATCGTGATGAGCGCCCGCATCGGCGAGCATGAAGACCGCACAAGGCTGGTGATCGAACTGTCCGATCCGGTGAATTTGCGCGCCTTCGCGCTGTCCAATCCCGATCGCGTGGTGATCGACATGCCCGAAGTCAGCTGGCGGCTGGGTGCGCCGCCCCGGCCCAGCGGTTCGGGGCCGGTGAAGTCCTATCGCTATGGCCAGTTCCGCGCCGGCAATTCACGCATGGTGATCGACCTGAATTCGCCGGTATCGGTGTCGGACTCGCTGGTGCTGCCGCCATCTGCCGGTTTCGGCTACCGGGTGGTGATCGACCTGTTTCCCACCACCCGTCCCAAATTCGATGCACTGGCCGGCTGGCCCGCCGACCTGAAGAAGCGCGAAAGCGATGCGGAGAAACTCGCCGCCCTGATCGCCGCCCAGCAGGCGCCGCCGGCGCGCGGCAAAGGCAAGAAGATCATTGTGCTGGATCCCGGCCATGGCGGCCTGGATGCGGGCACCGTTGGCGTCAACGGGCTGATGGAAAAGGACTTGGCGCTGGCCGAAGGCCTGAAGCTGGCGCGCGAACTGCGCAGCCGCGGCTATACCGTGTTCATGACCCGCGAGAACGATACCTTCATTCCCTTGCGCCAGCGCGTCGCCATCGGCCGCGCCGACAAGGCCGACCTGTTCATCGCCCTGCATGCCGATTCCAATCCCGATCCCGACACCACCGGCACGTCGATCTACACGTTGAATGACGGCCGCTCCGACCGCGAAGCCAGTGCCCTGGCGCGGCGCGAAAACCAGTCTGACGTCATCGCCGGCGTGGACCTGTCGGGCGACAACAATCCTGTGGCGCCGATCCTGATCAACCTGGCGCAGCGTGACACCCGCAACAAATCGTCGGAATTCGCCACCAATGCGCTGAAGAATCTGGGGCAGGTCACCGACCTGCTGGCGCGCAGCCCGCACCGCTCGGCGTCGCTGGCGGTGCTGGTGGCGCCTGATGTTCCCGCCGTGCTGATCGAGCTGGGCTATCTGTCCAACCGCGGGGATGCCAGCCAGATGAACACGGATTCATGGAGGGCCAAGGTGGCCGGCGCCATCGCCGATGCCGTGGATTTCCAATTTGCGCCGCCTTCCGCCTTCCAGATGGCCCGCTAGGCCGCATCGTCAACCCTCTGGCAACTCCACCCCCTTCGCCTCTATAAATCAGCCAGTCTCATGCAGAATTTCCTCCCCCGTCTTTTGAAGTGGCTCGGCCTGGCGGCCGCGGCTTTGGTCGTGATCGCCATCGGCGCGGTGGCGGTTTACCTGGTGACCATCACGCGCGGCCTGCCCAGCGTGGAGGCGCTGCAGGATTACACCCCGCCCATCACCACCCGCGTCTATGCCGGTAACGGCACGGTGCTGGGCGAATATGCCCGCGAGCGGCGCATCTTCGTGCCCGCCGCCTTCATTCCCAAATTGGTGAAGCAGGCTTTCACCTCGGCGGAGGACCGCAACTTCTACAGCCATCCGGGCATTGATCCGTCGGGCATCCTGCGCGCCGCGATCAAGGATGTGGGGCTGGTGCTGCAGGGCCGCCGCCCGCAGGGCGCCTCCACCATCACCCAGCAGGTGGCGCGCAACTTCCTGCTCAATTCCGACGTCAAGTTCAGCCGCAAGATCCGCGAGGCGATCCTGGCGGTGCGCATCGACGCCACCTACCCGAAGGAAAAGGTGCTGGAGCTTTATCTCAACGAAATCTACCTGGGCGAGAATTGCTACGGCATCGGTGCGGCCTCGCTGAACTATTTCGGCAAGTCGCTGGATGAGCTGGACGTGGCCGAGGTCGCCTTTCTGGCGGCGCTGCCCAAGGGGCCGGCCAATTACGATCCGCGCTATAACCACGAAGCGGCGCTGGACCGGCGCAACTGGGTGATCGGCCAGATGGCCGACAACAATTACATCACCGACGAGCAGGCCGCTGCCGCCAGGGCCGAACCGCTGGTGACCCAGACAAGAGCGCTGGGCAGCCAGGCCGCCGACGTGGATTATTATGTCGAGGAAGTGCGGCGTCTTCTGATCGGGCGCTATCATTCCACCGGCCTGTATGACAGCGGTCTGCAGGTGCGCGCCTCGCTGGATACGCGGCTGCAGAATTATGCCGTCAGCGCGCTGCGTTCCGGCTTGGTCCGCTATGACCGCCGTCACGGCTGGCGCGGCGCCAAGAAGACCATTGATCTGAGCGATTGGAAAAAGAATCTGGACGCCATTCCGGAAGCCTCGGGCATCGAAACCTGGCGGCTGGCGGTGGCGCTCGATTACCGGGGCAAGGATGTCCATATCGGCTTTGCCGACGGCACGACCGGTGTTGTGACCTATGACGGGTACAAATGGGCCAACCGGCAATTGCCCGGCGCGGTATGGGGGCCCCGTCCCACCACGCCGCAGGAAGTCGTCAAACCCGGCGACGTCTTCTATGTCGAGCCGATGCCCGCCCCCGCCAAGGCCGGCGAGTTCGGCCTGCGCCAGGTGCCCGAAGTCAACGGCGCCATCGTGGTGATGGACCCGCATACCGGCCGCGTGCTGGCCATGTCGGGCGGCTTCTCTTACGCCTCCTCGCAATTCGACCGCGCCATGCAGGCCCAACGCCAGCCAGGTTCGTCCTTCAAGCCCTTCGTCTATGCCACCGCCCTGGACAATGGCTACACGCCCGCCAGCAAGGTGCTGGATGCGCCGTTCGAGATGGACCAGGGCCCGGGCCTTGGCATCTGGCGCCCCGACAATTTCGAAAAGGGCGAGTTCCTGGGCGACACAACCCTGCGGCGCGGCATCGAGCTGTCGCGCAACGTGATGACGGTGCGCCTGGCGCATGACCTGGGCATGAACCAGGTGGTGAAGATGCCCATCCGCATGGGCGTCTATGACAAGTTGCCACCGCTGCTGGCCAATTCGCTGGGGTCGTACGAGACCACCCTGATCCGGATGGTCACCGGCTATTCCGAGTTCGCCAATGGCGGCAAGAAGATCAGCGCCTCGCTGGTGGACCGCATCCAGGACCGCTACGGCAAGACCATCTGGCGCCATGACGAGCGCAAGTGTGAGGGCTGCAACGACGCCAACTGGCACAGCCAGGAAGAGCCGCTGCTGTCCGATACCCGCGAGCAGATCATCGACCCGCGCACCGCCTACCAGATCGTCTCGATGCTGCAAGGCGTGGTCCAGCGCGGCACCGCCGCCTACTCGGTGGGCGCGCAAATCCCCAAGCCGCTGGCGGGCAAGACCGGCACCTCGCAGGATGCCCAGTCCGTCTGGTTCATCGGCTTCTCGCCTGATCTGGCCGCTGGCGTCTATGTCGGCTTCGACAATCCCCGCACCCTGGGACCCAAGGAGCAAGGCGCCACCGTGGCGGCGCCGATCTTCCGCGATTTCATGAAGGAAGCCCTGGCCGACGCCCCGCCGACCCCGTTCCGTATCGCGCCGGGCATCGAGGAAGTCGTCATCGACTGGAAGAGCGGCAATCCGGTTCCCGCCGGCACCCCCGGCGCCATCATCGAAGCCTTCAAGGCCGGGACCGCGCCGGGTGAAAGCAATGCGCCGGTGCCGGGCGTCGACGAAAACGGTGCGCCGGTTTCCGCCAGCGCCGCCGGGCAGGGCAATGCGCCCGCCCGGACAGTGGGCGAGGGTACCGGTGGACTTTATTAACAGTGTCATGGCCCGCCGGAGTGCGGGCCACCCAGTTGAACAAATGCTCGCTGCCGAATATTGAATTGCGTGGCCCGTTCATACGCTGTCGCTATGAACCCCGGGCCATGACACCGAGGAAGAAATGCGTCCCGAAATCTCCCGCGCCGCCGCCGACATCCAGCAGGCCATCGCCCTGCTGAGGAGGCATCTTTGACTGGGATGCCGCCAATCGCCGCCTGGACGAACTGAACGCCAAGGCCGAAGACTCGTCGATCTGGAATGACCCCACCGCCGCGCAGAAGCTGATGCGCGAACGCCAGAAGCTGGAAAGCTCGCTGGGCGGCGTTCGCAAGTTGGAAAATGAATTCACCGACGCCACCGCCCTGATCGAAATGGCGGAGGCCGAGAACGACGCCGCCATGGTGACGGACGCGGAGAACAGCCTGCTGGCGCTGAACAAACGCGCCGAGCAGATGCGGCTGGAATCCATGCTGTCGGGCGAAGCCGATGGCAACGACAGCTATATCGAAATCCATGCCGGCGCCGGCGGCACCGAAAGCCAGGACTGGGCCTCCATGCTGCTGCGCATGTACACCCGCTGGGCCGAGCGCCACGATTACAAGCTGCAACTGATCGAGGAAAGCGAAGGCGACGGGGCGGGAATCAAGTCCACCACCCTGATGGTCAAGGGTCCCAACGCTTATGGCTGGCTGAAGACCGAAGCGGGGGTGCACCGGCTGGTGCGCATTTCGCCGTTTGACTCAAACGCTCGCCGCCATACCTCCTTTTCAAGCGTGACGGTCTATCCGGTG
>CANBZE010000135.1 GCA_947373775.1 Alphaproteobacteria bacterium | reverse complement strand
GTGATCCTGGAACATGCGCGGGCCGGCGGCATGAAGCTGGCCATCGAGCCGCTGCATCCGATGTATGCCGCCGACCGGGCCTGTATCAATACCCTGGAGCAGGCACTGGATGTTTGCGATGCGCTGGGCGATGGCCTGGGCGTGGCGGTCGATGTGTACCATGTATGGTGGGACCCCAAGCTGGCGCAGCAGATTGCGCGCGCGGGAAAGCGGATTTTTGCCCATCACATCTGCGACTGGCTGGTGCCGACGCGGGACTTGCTGCTGGACCGCGGCATGATGGGCGACGGGGTGATCGACCTGCGCGGGATACGGCGCATGGTGGAAGCCGCGGGCTATGCCGGACCGCAGGAGGTGGAGATATTCTCTGCCCTGGACTGGTGGAAGAAGCCGGGCGACCAGGTCATCGCCACCTGCATCAAGCGGTATCGCAAATTCTGCTAGGGGGAGCAACGCTCATGTCTTTTGAGTCCAGAAATCCAACCACCGGCGAATTGATTGCGACCTATCCCGAGCATGGCGCGGCGGAAGTGGAACAGCGGCTGCAACTGGCATGGGATGGCTGGAAGGCATGGTCGCGGACCTCGCTGGAGGAACGCAAAGCCTTCCTGGCACGTCTGGCGGAATTGCTGGAAGAGCGCGCCGAAATCTACGGCAAGCTGATCGTGACCGAGATGGGCAAACCGCTGGGCGAGGCGGTGGGCGAGGTCAAGAAGTCGGCCTTCGGGGCGCGGCACTTTGCCAGTGATGGCGCGGCCTATCTGGCGACAGAGACGATACCGGGAACGCCGGGGCGCATCGTTTACGAATCCATCGGGCCGGTGTTCGCGATCATGCCGTGGAACCTGCCCTTCTGGCAGGTGCTGCGCTTTTTCATCCCCCAGGCCCTGATCGGCAACACGGTGGTGGTGAAGCATGCCGAGACGGTGCAGGGCTGCGCGCTGGAAATGGAAAAGCTGGTGCGCGATGCCGGCGGGCCGCCGGGACTTTATGTCAACCTGTCGGTGCAGAAAGACGTGGCCCCGCAAGTCATCGCCGATGCGCGCATCCGCGCGGTGACGGTGACCGGAAGCGTGAAGGCCGGGCGCGCGGTGGCGGAGCTGGCGGGCAAGGCGGGCAAGAAAGTGGTGCTGGAGCTGGGCGGCTCCGACCCCTTCCTGGTGCTGGAAGATGCGGACATCGCCAAGGCGGTGCATTTTGGCGTGATGTCGCGTTACTCGAACAATGCGCAAAGCTGCATCGCGGCCAAGCGCTTCCTGGTGGCAGCGCCGGTAATAGACGAATTTGTGAAGGCGTTCGTCGCCGCCGCCAGCGCACTGAAGCTGGGCGATCCGCTGCTGGCGGACACCAAGCTGGGACCGCAGGCCCGCGCCGACCTGCGCGGCGCGACCGAGCGGCAGGTGGCGGCCGCGGTGGCTGCAGGTGCAAAGGTCCTGACGGGCGGCACGTCGATTGACGGGCCGGGCTATTTTTATCCGCCGACGGTGCTGACGGGTTTGCCGCATGACGCGGCGGTGGCGCGGGAGGAGTTTTTCGGACCGGTGGCGCTGATCTTCCCGTTCAAGACCGAAGAAGAGGCCATCCGGCTGGCGAATGATACCGAATATGGCCTGGCGGCAACCGTGTTCAGCAAGGATGTGGCGCGGGCAAACAGGGTGGCCGCTCAGATCGAGTGCGGCGCGGTGTTCATCAACGATTTTGTGCGCTCCGACCCGCGGGCGCCGTTTGGCGGGATGAAGGGCTCCGGCGTGGGCAGGGAGCTGGGCGCGCTGGGGGCGCGGGAACTCACCAATGCCAAGCTGCTTTGGGAAGGCAGCTAGGCCGGTAACGATTGCGACAGCATGTTGGTATCCCAGCTTGGCAATCCTGATCCTGCCGGTCTATAGGTAAGTTCAGGATTCGATATGGCGCTGTCATGCGCCATCCGCCCACAGGGTGCGGGAACGTCGAAACCCCAAGACTGACTATCAACATCTCGCCGGGCGAAGTGTTCGCCCGGCTACGCGATCAGGAATTCCATGCAGCAAGGTACCGTCAAGTTTTTCAACGCCGCCAAGGGTTTTGGTTTCATCACCCCCGATGGCGGCGGCAAGGACGTCTTCGTTCCGACCGCCTCTTCCGGCAGCGTACCGGGGCTGAAGCCCGGCCAGCGGGTCACGTTCGAGACCCAGCCCGACGCCAAGGGCCCCAAGGCCGTGAACCTGGTGCTGCTGCCAACCCCGCCGGCGCCCGTACAGGAAAAGCCCAAGCCCAGGGAGCAGGCCGCGGCGCGGCTCACCCTCTATTGCGACCCGGACACCGATATCTGTGACGATGTGCTGGAGGAGGTTCGCCGCACCGGGCAGGAGCCGGTTGTCGTCGATTATATCACCGCGCCGCCCACCCGCGATGCGCTCAAGCAGTTGTCCGCCCTGCTGAAGGCCAGCGAGCAGAGCCTGGTGAAGAAATACGATCCCCTGTTCCGTTCGCTGCAGCTGGATGACCGCTTTCTGAGCGAAAATGAATTCTGGGACGGCGTGGTCGAACATCCTTCGCTGATCGACGGTCCTGTTCTGGTGAATTCGGGCAAGGCCCGCATTTGTCGTTCCAAGGGCGATGTGAAGGCGTTCCTGAGCGACGCGCCGCTGGATACCGCCGGCGCCAAGCCCAAGACCTTGTCGCCGCGGCTGCTGATGTTGATGTCGGGCCAGGCTGTTTCGCCGATACCGCCCAAACCCAAGTCGCCGGAGACGGTGGAAATTGCTGCGCCCAGGAAGGCGCTGGAGGAAGTCGCGCCGGTTATGAAAATCAAGCTCGCGCCCAAGGTAGCAAAGAAGGTGGCGGAAAAGCCAAAAGCGGAGCCCAAGCCGAAAGCCGCGGTGAAGCCCGCGCCGAAGAAAGTCGTGAAGACCCCGGCCAAGAAGCCCGCCAAAGCCAAGCGATGATCCCCTGGGTCCATCTCGACACGGCGGCGGTGCCCGGCGGCGAGGGGGAACTCAGGCTGATGCGGCGGGGCACCGAGTTCGCGATTTTTGCGGGCCCCACGCCGCTGATGAACAGCCGCATGAGCAGTTCGGAAATCGCGCTGGCCGACCTGGCCTGCGAACGGCTGCGCGGCCGCCGCAATGTCCGCATCCTGGTCGGCGGCTACGGCATGGGCTTCACCTTGCGCGCGGCGTTGGCAGGGCTGGGCAAAGATGCACAAATATTGGTCGCCGAACTGGTGCCAGCCGTGCTGGCATGGGCGCGCGGACCGATGGCTGATCTCACCGCCGGCTGCCTGGACGATAAGCGGGTGCGTATCCATGAAGGCGATGTCGGCGCCGCCATCGCCGGGGCGAAAGACGCGTTCGACGCCATATTGCTGGATGTGGACAATGGTCCGGACGGGCTGAGCCGCAAGGCCAATGACCGGCTTTATACCCGGCGCGGGCTGGAAGCGACGCGCAAGGCGCTGCGGCCCAAGGGTTTGCTGGCGATCTGGTCGGCGGCGCCCAGCGATGCCTTCACGACCGAATTGCAGCGCGCCGGTTTTGCAGTGGAAGTGGTCAAGGCGCGCGCCAACAAGGGGCGCGGCATGCGCCACATCATCTGGGCAGCGACACGGCCGGGTTGAAGCGACGCTGTGACCGCAGACGGACCCCGCCGCCTCTGCTATAAAGACGTGGGGTTGTACGGGGTGGATTTATGGACCGGCGGCATCTTCTGAGGAATTCGCTCGCGCTGGGCGGCGTTCTGGGCATGGGCGGATGTGCCGCGCAATCGGTGCCCCCGGCCCCCGCACCTGCCGTCAAGACGGTTTCCAGCGTGCCCCTGATGGACCGCCCGCCCGTGCTGGCTCCGGTTCGCGCCCATCCCGACCGCTTCTTCGACTTTAAAGTGTGCCTGCGTCCATTCCGCACCAAGGGTCCCAACCTGGATGTGGAACAGGTCGGCGATGCCATGGTGGTGCACAATTACGGCCATGGCGGTTCGGGCTGGTCGCTGTCCTGGGGCTCAGCCGAGATGGCGGTACAGAAGGCGCTGTCCCGCAGCCCCAAGGAGGTCGCGGTCATCGGCAGCGGAATCATCGGGCTGACGTCTGCCATCACCGCCCAGCGCGCCGGTGCGCAAGTGACCATCTACACCCGCGAACTGTTGCCGCGCACCCGCTCGGTGCGGGCCAATGGCAGCTGGACGCCGGATTCGCGCATTGCCCTGGCGGGGGAAGCGCCGTCCAACTTCGGCGACACCTGGGAACAGATGGCGCGCATCTCGTGGAAGAATTTCCGTCCCTATGTCGGGATGGCGGGCAATCCCATCGCGTTTGCCGACCATTATTACCTGACCGATGCGCCGCGCGGCACGCCGCAGCCGGTGGACGCCACCGTGGCGCCGCTGCCGCCGCCGACCTGGACCGGCGCACCCACTTCGGGTGAGGACTTCGCCAAGTACAGCGATCGCATCCGGGACATCACGCCCCATCCCCAGCAGCTGGAGGCGGACCTCAATCCGTTCCCGGTCAAATATGCCTCGCGCACGACCAACATGTTCTTCAATTTCACCGAATATGGCCATCTGCTGACGACGGAGTTCTTCGCCCGCGGCGGCAAGATCGTGATGCGCGATTTCCATTCCCCGTCCGAGCTGGCGCACCTGCCGCAGAAGGTGGTGATCAATTGCCCGGGCTTTGCGGCGCGCGACTGGTGGCGGGACAAGGCGATGGTGCCGGTGCGCGGCCAGACCGGCTGGCTGATCCCGCAGCCGGAAGTCAATTACGGCCTGACCTATCGCAACGTGCAGATCCTGTCCAAAAGCGACGGCATCATGGTGATCGCGCTCGAGAATGGTGAACTCAAGGGCTACAACAACAGCAACGAGAGCGTGAACCGTGCCGAATCCGAAAATGCCGTGAAGGTGATCGAGGATTTGTTCGCCCGTTTCCCCGCGGGCCGGGCCTGAGGCAACATGATGCGCAAAATCATCCTGGGTCTTGTTGTGTCGGTTGTGGCGGTGGGTAGCGCCCATGCCAAGTCCGTATGGGACGGTGTTTACACCGAGGATCAGGCGGCGCGCGGCGCCACCGCCTACCAGCAGAATTGCAGCCGTTGCCATGGCCCCAATCTGGGCGGCACTTTCGAGATCCCGCCGCTGGTGGGACGCTTTGTGCCTTATTGGTCGGGCAGTACCCTGGATGTGCTGGTGGACTACATCACCCGCGCCATGCCGCTGGGCCGCACCGGCTCGCTGAGCGCCGCCACCAACACCGACATCACCGCCTTCATTCTCAAGAGCAACGGCTTTCCGGCCGGCGCCAAGGAGCTGAGTACGGAAAGCGCGGGCCAGAAGGCCATTACGTTCGACGCCACAAAGAAAAAGCGCGCCAAAGCGCACTAGCAGGGGTTTGTCATGATCGCAGCCAGGAAACTTCTCGCCGCCACCATTCTGTTCGCCGGCGTCCCTTTATTGTCGAGTTTCGCGCAAGTCCTGGAAGTGGACCTGCTGATCAAGAACGGCCAGGTGATTGACGGCAGCGGTGGTCCACGCATGCAGGCCGACGTCGCCATCAGCGGCGACAAAATCGTTTATGTCGGCCGCGCCCCGGTGAAAGCCAAAAAGGTGATCGACGCCAGCGGCCAGGTGGTGACGCCGGGCTTCATCGACATGCACAGCCATTCGGAATTCGGCCTGGCTTTTGACGGCCGCGGCCTTTCCAAGGTGACGCAAGGCATCACCACTGAGCTGATGGGCGAACATCTGTCGGCCGGCCCAGTGCTGGGCCCGGCGGTGGACGATCCCATGATGGTGACGCCGCCGGTCAAGCGCACCTGGACCACGCTGGGCGGCTTTTTCACCTTTCTGGAAAAGAAGGGCATCGGTCCCAATGTCGTGTCCTATGTCGGCGCCGGACAGGTGCGCGCTTCGGTGATGGGGTACGAGGACCGCCAGCCGACCCCGGCGGAAATGGACAAGATCAAGGGCCTGATC
>CANBZE010000134.1 GCA_947373775.1 Alphaproteobacteria bacterium | reverse complement strand
GCGACCTGCCCCATCACCGCCCCCACCAGCAGGATTACCCCCACTACCAGGGCCGCCCATTTGGCGTGGCTCAGCATGGCGGCGATGCCGACCCAGCTGTCGGTGGCGCCCCACAACATCATGGAAAATTGCAGGCCGTTCTCACCCGCATCCAGCAGCGCGCCGGCAAGCGGCACTGCCGCCAGGGTGGTGAGGATGCGGCGGGCCCGGCCGGGGCGCGGCGCGAAGGCCTCGCGGGCCAGAATGCCCGAATAGAAAAACGACGCCGCATAGAGCGGCATCAAAAGATAATCCAGCCCCCAGTCGAAGCCCGCGCGCACCGCATACATCGACGGCCAGGCCATGAAGGCGCGGCGGTATTCGTTTGCCGTGGAATAGCTCTGCAGGTCGGCGGTGCCGAAGCCCGACAGGGCCTTGAGCCGCAGGTCCAGCGCCAGCAGCACGGCAAAGACCAGCGCCGCCGAAATGGAGGTGATGGCCCAGCGGCGGACCAACATTTGACGGGTGATGCGCATGACGCCTCTGAAATATGCTACTTCCATATTATGCGAAGTGTCGGTGACATTCTCTACAATTTCCACTGGGTGACCCCGGGGGATGCGGCGCGCGCCATGCAGGACTGGGCGGGGGGCTTGGAGCCGTTCCTGAAACGCCGCGGCATCCGCGCCATCATCAACCTGCGCGGCCGCAACGACGATCTGGGCTGGTGGCAAAAGGAAACCGCCATCGCCACAAACGCGGGCATCGCGCACCTGGACGCCATGCTGGATTCGCGCAAGCTGCCGACGCGGCAGATGCTGGTACGGCTGATCGAAAGCTTTGATGAAGCGCCGCGCCCCTTCCTGCTCAAATGCTCCGGCGGCCAGGACCGTACCAGCTTCGCTGCCGCGCTGTATCTGATCCATCGTGACGGCTGGGGCGCCAGACGCGCGGCGATGGAACAGTTCGCCCGCTTTCCCTATCTGCATTTCCCCAAGCGGCATCAGCGCTGGCTGAGAGCGTTCATGGACTTCGCGGCCGAAGATGCGAAGGGGGCGCCGCTGAAAAGCTGGATCGCACGGGATTACACGCCGGAGAAGCTGAAGGCCTGGCTGGACGCAAACGGCCTGGCCGGCAGCTATGCGGCGATCTTCACCACGCCCACGCGTTCACCGAGGCAATGGTAGGCAAACTCACGATCGCGCCGGATGTCTTCCTGTGGCGCGAATTCTTTTCTCCACCGCAGCAGAAAGCCTTGCTGGACGATGTGCTGGCGCGGCTGGAACAGGCGCCGCTTTACCGCCCCGTGATGCCCGGCAACGCCAAGCCCTTTTCGGTGGAGGAAAGCAATTTCGGCGCCCTGGGCTGGGTCTCGGACAAGGCCGGCTATCGCTACCAGGGCGTCCATCCGGTGACGGGTGCGCCCTGGCCGGCAATCCCGGACGCACTGCTGGCGCTTTGGGACCGGATCAATGCTGGGCCGCCGCCGGAATGTTGTCTGGTCAATCTCTACCGTACGGGTGCGAAAATGGGCCTGCATCAGGACCGGGATGAGAAGGACACCAGCGCGGCGGTGATCGGCGTGTCGTTGGGAGACGAGGCCCTGTTCCGCATCGGCGGGACCTTTGTTGATGGGACATGGGGCAGAGGCGGCAAAACCGCCTCCGTCCCCTTGGCCTCCGGCGACGTGATCGCCTTTGGGGGCACAGCCAGGCTCGCCTATCACGGGATTGATCGCGTCCGGCCCGGGACGTCACGGCTGCTGCGGGGCGGCGGACGGCTCAGCCTGACGCTCAGGCGGGTGCGGATTTAAAAAAAAGGCCCCCGGCCGGGGGGCCGGGGGCTAGATGCGCTTTAAATCGCGCGAGGGGAAGCCGGGAGGGGATGACCGGCGACCCCAGCGAAGACGGGGGCTGAAAGCGAGCGGGGGGCAGTGCCAGCAGCCCAAAGCCGTCCTCGGGATATAAACTATGCAGGAATGCCACAGGTTTCAAGAATATTCGAAGACCTGACAGATTTATAATGACAGTGCTATTTCTGTCATATCCTTTTTTGGCCAAATCACCCGGTTTTTGCCCGCCAGTGTGCGACAGCAGACACTCTCAGCCCCAGGATTCTTTGAGCCCCTGGCGCTTGCCAACCGACACCGTCGCGGCGGGAATCTCCAGCATCGGGGCGCCCAACCATTTGCCCTGACCATGATGGAAACCCATGGCGTGGGCCGCCTTGGCCATCGATTCGCTTTCGATCCATTCGGCGATGGTGGTGACACCCATCTCGCCGCACAGCTTGGCCAGGCCCGCCAGCAGCGCGTCGTCACGCTTGGAGCTGCCGATCTTCTGGATCATGGCGCCGTCGAATTTCACGAAGTCCACCTGGAAGGCGTGCAGGTAATTCACTGACGCCGCACCGGCGCCGAAATCGTCCAGCCCCACGCGATAGCCCATCTCGCGCAGCACCTGGATCGCCTTGCCGGCGCTTTCCAGGTCGGCGATGGCGGCGGTTTCGGTGATTTCGATCAACGTGCGCGGCGCCAATTTGCGCCGCTTGGCCAGGATCGCGGCCAGCATGCCGAAGCTGGCAGGGGACGCGATGGTGGCGCCCGAGACATTGAAGGCAACATGGGCATGGGGCTGCTGTTCGATCAGGCCCAGCACCTTGTTGGCGACCGCCAGGTCAAAAACATTGGCAATGCCCAGCGCCTCGATGAACTTCACGGTCTCGCCGGTGCCTTCGGGACCCGTGAAGCGCGCCAGCGCCTCGTAATGCGAGACCTTGGCTGTGCCCAAGTCGGTGATCGGCTGATAGGCGATTTCGAAGGCGCCCTCGCCCACCGTGCGGGTCATCTCCGCCAGGCGCAGCTGGGTCTCGTCCATCATGCCGGCAAAGGCGTCGGAGATGTCGCCCTTGGCATCCAGCTTGCCCTTCTGCGCAAAGCGGTCGATCACGTAGCGCAGCGACAGCATGCGCTGTTCGGCGCT
Source organism: Alphaproteobacteria bacterium (assembly GCA_947373775.1). The sequence goes on along the minus strand of CANBZE010000134.1, from coordinate 3,014 downwards.
GAGGCCTGCGCCGTGCAGGCCGATGCGGGTTTCGGTGATCTTGGGCGCCGACAATCCGCCCGCGGTGATGGCCTCGGCCAGCTTGCCTGCCAGATCCAGCGTGCCGCGGGTGGCCGGCGCCAGCGCGCCGAAGCTGGTGTCGGAAATGCGGCCCGTGCTGCTGGCGCCCGCCGTCTGCAGGCTTTCGCCGATGCGCTGCATCAGCGCGTCGGCGCCGTCCGGCGAAAGCTGGGCGCAAAGCTCGGGCAGGCCCGGCACATTGACCAAAGTCAGCGCCTGTTTTGCGTCGGCCTGTTCGGCGGCCGCCAGGAAGCCATTGCGCGAAGCCAGTCCGGTTTTGGGATCGATGTCGGCCGAAGGGCGGCGTGAACCGGGGCGCGCCAAAGTGCAGGAGATATGCGCGCCATTGTCCGGCAACCGGAACATGGCGAGGTTGGCTTCGGCGCCGGTCGCCAAGGTGAGCTTGAAGGGACCGGCGCGATCACCGTTCTTCAAGGCTTTGGTGAAGGTGGCGAACTTGATGCCTTCGGACGGCTTGAACAGCTTGCCGGCGGGCTTGCCCACCAGCTTGTCGCCGCTTTCCTTCACCAGGTCGTTGGCGGCGCCGGCGGCGAACAGGATCGTTCCCTGCGCGTCCATCTCGAACAGGAAATCGGCATTGGCGAAGGCGAAGCCCAGAAGACGGGCGGGATGCGGCATGCGGGGCCCCACAGGCAATATGGGGTGTAAACTGACAGGAAGGTCTTAGGATGCTGTGAACGAATGTGACGCCGGAGCCGTCAGAGGGCCGCGCCGAAGCCGGAAAATATGGCGCAGCTCAGCGGGTCGCGGGCGAATTGCCATTCCGGATGCCATTGCACCCCAAGCAGGAAGGTCTTGGCCCCGTCCAGCGAAACCGCCTCGATCTGGCCATCCGGCGCCGTGGCTTCCACTGACAAGCCTGGCGCCAGGCAGGCGATGCCCTGATGGTGCAGCGAGTTCACTTTTGCTTCAGCCAGACCCGACAGACGGGCGAGCAGTCCGCCCGGCGCGATGGCGATGGCATGGGCGGGGCCGTATTCCACCTCCAGCGAGACATCCTTCGGCTCGCGGTGATCCAGCCGGCCGGGGATCTCATGCACATGCTGGTGCAGGCTTCCGCCCAGCGCGACGTTCAATTCCTGAAAGCCGCGGCAGATCGCCAGCAGCGGCTTGCCGGTGGCGCTCGCGGCGCGCAGCAGCGGCAGGGCGGTGGCATCGCGCCGTTCGTCAAGTTCGGTGCCGGCGCGCGCCATTGCGCCATAGTGCAAAGGCGCGACATTGGAGGGCGAGCCGGTGAACAGCAGGCCGTCAACAACGCCCAGCACCGCAGCGATATCCAACGGCATATCGGTCGAAGGGATCAGCAGCGGCAGGGCACGAGCGCCATCGCGGATGGCGGTGATATATTCGTCGTTGGCCTGGTGCACCGGCATGTCGCCGGATATGCGGCGGTCGCAGACGATGCCGACCGTCTTCACCGGCTGTTGCTGGCCTGGCGCGGTGCCTTCACCGGCACGGCGAACAGCCCAGGATCCAGGGCGGCGCCGGCCTGCAGGTTGCGCAGCGCCACGGTGGTGTTGCCGCCCTGGGCATCCTTGACCGTCCATTGCCGCAGTTCGATATTGGGCGCGGTGAACATCAGCGTGATGTTGGAGTTGTTGCGATTGGTGCTGGTGCGGGCGCGCACGATGATGGCGCCTTCCTGTTCGATGACGCCCAGCACCGCCTTGTTGGTCTTCAGGTCGACGGATTCGTTCAACAGCAGCCCCAGCGGCGTGTCCGACAGGTCGTAATTGTCGACCGTGTTGAGCTTGGAATTCTTGACATAGACCTGACCGCCAGTGGCGGTGATGGAGACCGGGCTGGGCGGGCGATATTCGAAACGGATCTGGCCGGGCTTCTGGATGGCGACTTCGCCCTGGTCGACGCCGCCTTGCGGCCCGATCTGGATGAAGCCGGCGCGCAAACTGTGGATGCCGTTGAGATAGGCGCTGATCCGGTCCAGATCGGCTTTTTCCTGATCGCTATAGGCCTGGTAGAGGCGCTGAGGCGCCTGCTGACCCGCACCGCCCAAAAGGACGACGGAACAGACGGCGGCAAGGGCGAGGGTTAAACGGCGCATCAGCAAAGCTCACACGGCAAGATGGAGATATTGAGGCCATTTGCGGCTGGTTCAGCGGCAAGATAGATTCCGCGTCCGAATAAGCAACCCCAAGACTCCCCAAGCTTCATGTCCGATTCCCTGTCTCATATTGCGGTTTTGGGCGCGGGCGCCTGGGGCACCGCCCTCGCACTGGCCGCCCATGGCGCCGGGCGTCAGGTGAGCTTGTGGGTGCGCGAGGAGGATGTTCTGGCCGATATCCGCGCCGGGCGCGGCAACCGTTTCCTGCCCGGCGTGACCTTGCCCAAGGACCTGGCCGTCACCGGCGATCTGGCACAAGCCTGCAAGGCGGACGCGCTGCTGCTGGTAGTGCCGGCGCAGGTGCTACACCGCTTTGCCGATTCCCTCAAACCCCATCTGAAACCCGGCCAACCGCTGGTGATCTGCGCCAAGGGCATCGAGAAAGGCAGCGGCAAGCTGGTGACCGAAGTCGCCGCCGAGGCGCTGCCGGGTGCGGCACTGGCCATTCTTTCCGGCCCCAGCTTTGCGCGTGACGTGGCACGCGGCCTTCCCACCGCCGTCACCATCGCCGCCAAGGGTGATCTGGCGTCACAACTGCAGGCCGCTCTGGGCAGCGCGAGCTTCCGCCCCTATGCCAGCGATGACCTGACCGGTGTGGCGCTGGGGGGCGCGGCCAAGAATGTCTATGCCATCGCCTGCGGCGTGGTCGAAGGCATGGGGCTGGGCGAGAATGCCCGCGCCGCGCTGCTGGCGCGCAGCTTTGCCGAACTGGCGCGGCTGGGCGAGGCTTTGGGCGCACGGCGTGAAACCCTGATGGGACTTTCCGGGCTAGGCGATCTGGTGCTCACCGCCACATCCATGTCGTCGCGCA
>CANBZE010000133.1 GCA_947373775.1 Alphaproteobacteria bacterium | reverse complement strand
CGGTGTCGGACGCGATCTTCGCCGCCAGCTTCAGGATGGCGGCACCGTCCTTGCGGGGCAGCACGCCGGAGCCCAGCACGATCATCGGCCGCTTGGCATCGGTCAGCACCTTGGCAAAGTCGTGATTGCCGCTGGCGATCTGTTCCAGCACCGCAATGTCGGTGCCCAGCTGCTGCGCCGGATAAGTCAGATCGACCGCCGGCCCGATATTGGCGACCTTCAACCCGCTGGCCAGCCAGGCCTTGCGGATGCGGGCGTTTAGCACCGGCGCATCCCAGCGCGGATTGGCGCCGACCAGCAAAATCGCATCGACGGCTTCGACACCGGCGATAGTGGAATTGAACAGGTAGGTCTGGCGCGGGCCGCCAATGATCTTCGAACCGTCCTGACGGCAATCCAGGTTGGAGACGCGCAAGCTCCCCATCAGATCCTTCAGCGCCTTGATCTCTTCCGCCGCAGCCAGGTCGCCGACAATGGCCGCCATCTTCCCGGGCTGTGTGTCTTTCACCTTGGCGGCGATGGCCGCAAAGGCTTCCGCCCAGGTCGCCGGCTTCAGCTTGCCACCGACGCGGATGTAAGGACGATCCAGCCGCTGGCGCACCAGCCCGTCACAGGCATGACGCGCCTTGTCGGAAATCCACTCCTCATTCACTTCTTCGTTCAGGCGCGGCAGCACGCGCATCACCTGCGGCCCGCGGGTATCGACGCGGATGTTGCAGCCCTGCGCATCCATCACGTCCACGCTTTCGGTCTTGCGCAGTTCCCAGGGACGGGCATTGAAGGCGTAAGGCTTGCTGGTCAGCGCGCCCACCGGGCACAGGTCCACCACATTGCCCGACAGTTCCGACGCGAACGCCTTTTCGAGATAGGTCGTGATCTCCATGTCCTCGCCGCGCCCCGTCGCGCCCAAATCCGGTACGCCCGCCACTTCGGTGGCGAAGCGCACACAGCGGGTGCACTGGATGCAGCGGGTCATGATGGTCTTGACCAGCGGGCCCATATACTTGTCTTCGACAGCGCGCTTGTTCTCGTTGAAGCGGTGGAACGCGGCGCGGCCATAGCCCATCGCCTGGTCCTGCAAATCGCACTCGCCGCCCTGGTCGCAGACCGGGCAATCCAGCGGATGGTTGATCAGCAGGAATTCCATCACCCCTTCGCGCGCCTTGCGGGCGTAAGGCGACGTGGTGTTGATCTTGGCCGGGGTGCCGTCCTTGTTGGGGAAGATGTCTTTCACCTGCAGCGCGCAGCTGGCCTGCGGCTTGGGCGCGCCGACCCATTCCACCAGGCACATGCGGCAGTTGCCCGCCACCGACAGGCGTTCGTGGTAGCAGAAGCGCGGGATCTCGGCGCCGGCCTGCTCGCAGGCCTGCAACAAGGTGATGGTCTCTTCCGCCTCGATTTCCTTGCCGTCGACGATGAGTTTGCGCGTGGCCATGTCTTACTCCGCCGCCATGCGCGAGAATTCCGCGATACGCTTTTCAATCTCGGGACGGAAATGGCGGATCAGGCCCTGGATCGGCCAGGCCGCCGCGTCACCCAACGCGCAGATGGTGTGGCCTTCGATTTCCTTGCTGACTTCCTGCAGCAGGTCGATTTCCGACACGCGGGCATCGCCCTTCACCATGCGGGTCATGACGCGCCACATCCAGCCGGTGCCTTCGCGGCACGGGGTGCACTGGCCGCAGCTTTCATGCTTGTAGAAATAGGCCAGCCGCTGGATCGCCTTGATCACGTCGGTGGACTTGTCCATCACGATCACCGCCGCGGTGCCAAGGCCTGACTGCACGGCCTTGAGGCTGTCGAAATCCATCAGCACGTCGTCGCAGATCGACTTGGGCAACAGCGGCACGGACGCGCCGCCGGGAATGACGGCCAACAGATTGTCCCAGCCGCCGCGCACGCCGCCGCAATGCTTGTCGATCAGCTCGCGCAGCGGGATGCCCATTTCCTCTTCGACATTGCAGGGCTTGTTCACATGACCCGAAATGCAAAACACCTTGGTGCCGGTGTTGTTGGGACGGCCGATGCCGGCGAACCAGTCGGCGCCGCGGCGGATGATGGTGGGCGCCACCGCGATGCTTTCGACATTGTTGACGGTGGTGGGGCAGCCATAAAGGCCGACATTGGCCGGGAACGGCGGCTTCAGACGCGGCTGGCCCTTCTTGCCTTCCAGGCTTTCCAGCAGCGCGGTTTCCTCGCCGCAGATATAGGCCCCTGCCCCGTGATGGACATAGAGGTCGAAATCCCAGCCATGGATGTTGTTCTTGCCGATCAGCTTGGCGGCATAGGCTTCGTCCACGGCGCGCTGCAGCGCCTCGCGCTCGCGGATGAACTCGCCGCGCACATAGATGTAACAGGCATGGGCGCGCATCGCGAACGAGGCCACCAAACACCCTTCGACCAGGGTATGCGGGTCGTTGCGCAGGATATCGCGGTCCTTGCAGGTGCCCGGCTCGGACTCGTCGGCATTGACCACCAGGTAATGCGGACGTTCCTTGATTTCCTTGGGCATGAAGGACCATTTCAGGCCGGTGGGGAAACCGGCGCCGCCGCGGCCGCGCAGGCCCGACTTCTTCATGATGTCGACAATGCCTTCGGGACCCAGTTCCAGGATCGCCTTGGTATTGTCCCACTGCCCGCGCTTCCTGGCGCCTTCAAGACCGGGGTCTCGGAAGCCATAGAGATTGGTGAAGATACGGTCCTTGTCGGCGAGCATCAGGTGGCCGCTCCCGGCGGTTTGGGTTTTGGCGCTTCGGCTGGAGCCGGCGGAGCAACCTTGTACTTGCCGATGATCGAGCCGTCATACAGCGCTGTGTCGGTCAACGTAGTGGCGCCGCCTTCCGGCTCCGACGATGTGCGGCTGTTCTGCGGGCCCGGCTTCAGCGCCTTGCCGGCGCGCAAATCCGCGATCATCTGTTCGGTGATGGGCCCGTCAATGTCTTCATAAAAGTCACTGCCGATCTGCAGCATGGGCGCATTCACGCAGGCGCCCAGGCATTCCACTTCCATCCAGCTGAACTTGCCGTCGTCCGACAGGGTCTTTTCATGGGGATGGATGTGCTTCTTGCAGGCGGCGACCACGGCGTCGGAACCGCGCAGCCAGCAGGGCGTGGTGGTGCAGACCTGGATCAGGGTGCCTACGGGGTGCAGATTGAACATGGTGTAGAAAGTCGCCACTTCCAGCACCCGGATGAAAGGCATGGACAGCATCGTCGCGATGCTCTCGACCATCGGGTGCGAGACCCAGCCTTCCTGTTCCTGGCCGCGCCACAGCAGCGAGATCACCGCCGAAGCCTGACGCCCCTGCGGATACTTGGCGATGGTCGTCTTGGCCCATTCCGCATTCTCGCCATTGAAGGCGAAGCTGGCGGGCTGGATGTCCGGCGGTGCGAGGCGGCGAAGCGACATGGTTCTACTTTGCGAAATCCACGCGGGCGATCAGCCTGTCGCGGAAGGTGTAGATGGCGATGATCTCGAACTGCTCGCCGCCGGGGCTGCGGATCACCAGCTCATGATCCACGATGGTGTTGCCTACGGCGATGCGGTTCTTCAGTTCGGCCTTGTTCTGCGGAAACTGGGCAAAGGCCTTGGCGTAGCGCGCCTTGATGGCCTCGCGGCTGGTCTCGGTCGGCGTGCCATTCAGGCCCGACACAACGCAATCTTCCGTGAAATAGGAGACGTACTTGTTCAGATCCTGGGCGTTGTAGGCGTCGAGTTGCTTTTGCGCGATGTCGAGATTGCTCACCGGTCCACCTCGCCGAACACGATGTCGAGGCTGCCCAGGATCGCGGACACGTCGGCCAGCATATGGCCCTTGCACATGTAATCCATCGCCTGCAGGTGCACGAAGGACGGCGCGCGGATCTTGCAGCGATATGGCTTGTTGGAGCCGTCGGCCACCAGATAGACGCCGAACTCGCCCTTGGGCGCTTCCACCGCGGCGTACGTCTCGCCGGCGGGCACATGGAAGCCTTCGGTATAAAGCTTGAAGTGATGGATCAACGCTTCCATCGAGGTCTTCATCTCGCCCCGGCGCGGCGGCACCACCTTGTTGTCGGCGCTGACCACCGGACCCACCGGCATCTGCGCGATGCACTGGCGCATGATCTTGGTGGATTCGCGCATCTCTTCCATGCGCATCACATAGCGGTCGTAATTGTCGCCGTTCTTGCCGACCGGGATCTTGAAGTCGAGTTCGTTGTAGCACTCGTAAGGCTGGCTGCGGCGCAGGTCCCACTTCACACCGGTGGAGCGCAGCATCACGCCCGACATGCCCCACATCTCGGCCTCGGCGCGGCTCACGATGCCGATATCGACATTGCGCTGCTTGAAGATGCGGTTCTCGGTCAAGAGGCCTTCGATATCGTCCAGCACGGTGACGAAATGATCGCAGAATTTCAGGATGTCCTCGGCCAGGCCGGGCGGCATGTCCTGATGGACGCCGCCGGGGCGGAAATAGGCGGCATGCATGCGCGAGCCGGAAATGCGCTCATAGAACACCATCAGCTTTTCGCGCTCTTCAAAGCCCCAGAGCGGCGGGGTCAGCGCGCCCACATCCATCGCCTGGGTGGTGACATTGAGCAGGTGGTTGAGCAGGCGACCGATCTCGGAGAACAGCACGCGGATATACTGGCCGCGCTTGGGCACTTCCAGGCCCAGCAGCTTCTCGATCACCAGGCAGAAAGCATGCTCCTGGTTCATCGGCGCGACGTAATCGAGACGATCGAAATAGGGGATCGCCTGCAGGTAGGTCTTGTGCTCGATCAGCTTCTCGGTGCCCCGGTGCAGCAGGCCGATATGCGGATCGACGCGGGTGACGATCTCGCCGTCCAGGTCCAGCACCAGGCGCAACACGCCATGCGCCGCCGGATGCTGCGGACCGAAATTGATGGTCAGCTGCGGATCGTCGGAAATGTGACCTTCCTTGGCGTCCAAGGTAACGGTGCTCATGGCTTCTTCCCCGGATCACCGGAGGTGGCGTTCGGCGCCAGCGCGGCCTTCTCGTCGCCCGGCAGGATGTGGGGCGCGCCTTCCCAGGGGCTCATGAAATCGAAATCGCGGAATTCCTGCACCAGCTGCACCGGCTGGTAGACCACGCGCTTGAGCTCGTCGTCATAACGCAGCTCGACATAGCCGGTGAGCGGGAAGTCCTTGCGCAGCGGATAACCGGAAAAACCGTAATCGGTCAGGATGCGGCGCATGTCGGGGTGATCGGCGAACGGCACGCCATACATGTCGAAGGTCTCGCGCTCGAACCAGCCCGCGGCGGGATAGACCCCGATGATGGAAGCGATTGCTTCCCCCTCGCCCAGCTGCGCCTTGACGCGGATGCGCACATTCTTGGTCAGTGACAGCAGATGATAGACGACGTCGAAGCGCTTGGCGCGCTGCGGCCAGTCCACGCCGCACACATCCACCAAAATCTTGAAGTCGCATGCGTTATGCAGATGCACCATGGTGCGCAGGATTTCAGCCGCCGCCACTTCGATGGTCAGTTCGCCGCGCGCCAAGGTCACATCGGTGACCGCGCCGCCCAGGGCAGACTTGATGCTTTCGCCAAGGGCGTTCAGATCGCTCATGTCAGCGCTCGATGGTGCCGGTGCGGCGGATCTTCCGCTGCAGCAGCAGAATACCGTAAACCAGCGCCTCGGCGGTGGGCGGGCAGCCGGGCACATAAATGTCCACCGGCACGATGCGGTCGCAGCCGCGCACCACGGCATAGGAATAATGGTAATAGCCGCCGCCATTGGCGCAGCTGCCCATGCTGATGACATAGCGCGGCTCGGGCATCTGGTCGTAGACCTTGCGCAGGGCGGGCGCCATCTTGTTGGTCAGGGTGCCGGCGACGATCATCACATCGCTCTGGCGCGGCGAAGCGCGCGGCGCGATGCCGAAGCGCTCTAAATCGTAACGCGGCATCGAGGCCTGCATCATCTCCACAGCGCAGCAGGCCAGGCCGAAGGTCATCCACATCAGCGAA
>CANBZE010000132.1 GCA_947373775.1 Alphaproteobacteria bacterium | reverse complement strand
AATGCCCAGCACAATGCGACGGTCCTGGGCGTAATCCTCGTCGGGGGCGCCTCGCGGCGCTATGGCCATGACAAGGCGATGGCCCGGCTGGGCGGAACCGCAATGGTGCAGCTGGTTGCGGCGCTGGTTGCTGGCCAGGTTTCCATGCTAGCCGCAAGCGGTGCTGGCCGTCCGGGGCTCAATCTTCCTGTCATCCCAGATGCCGTACCCCATGGCGGTCCGTTGCCAGCGCTGCTGTCCATCCTATCTTGGGCGGACGAACGCAGGTTTGAGCTGGTTGCAACGGTTTCCTGTGATACGCCATTTCTGCCGTCCGATCTGGTCAAACGACTGCGCCGTGCGCTGGAACCGGACCGCGATTGCGCGGTGGCGCTTCATGGCGGTGCCGCACATCCGACCTGCGCTTTGTGGAAGACTGCAGCGCTGCCAAAAATCCAAGTGGCCTTCGAGTCGGGCATCCGCAGCCTGCATGGCGCGCTGGCCCATCTGAAGGCTTGCTCCGCAGATTTTTCAGACTTGGGAACTGGTCCCGGCGGCGACCCGTTCTTCAATATCAATTCCCAGTCTGACATGGCCGAGGCGCAGGCATGGATTGACCGGATGTCTGGCGCCGGGAGCGTTAGATCTTCTGGCCTGATGGTATGCTCATGAAGCCTGTCGCGCCCGGCAATTTCCGCAGCAAGCCGATGGTGGACCCGTTTGGCCGAGTGGTGGATTACCTGCGCGTCTCGGTGACGGATCGCTGCAACCTTCGCTGCACCTATTGCATGAGCGAGGACATGCGCTTCTTGCCCAAGGTCGACCTCCTCAGTCTTGAGGAGATGGACCGTCTCTGCGCCGCCTTCATCGAAAGGGGCGTGACGCATTTGCGCCTGACCGGCGGCGAGCCGCTGATGCGCCGTGGCATCATGAAACTGGTGAACAGTCTCTCGCGTCACCTAGACAGCGGCGCGCTTCAAGAACTGACCCTGACCACCAACGGCGTACGGCTGCGCGAATTTGCCTCGGGCCTTGTCGCGGCTGGTATGCGGCGGATCAATGTCTCGCTCGACAGCCTGGACCGCGCGAACTTCGCGCGAATCGCGCGCGGCGACAGACTACCCCAGGTATTGGACGGCATTGCCGCAGCACAGGATGTGGGCCTGCAGGTCAAGATAAACACCGTCGCGTTGAGGCGCGACAATGCGACCGATCTGCCGCACCTGGTCCAGTGGGCGCATGCGGGTGACATGGACATCACCCTGATCGAAGCCATGCCGCTGGGCGAGGTTGACGAGGACCGCACCGAACAGTTCCTGTCGCTAGCCGAAGTGCGGCGCGATATGGAATCCTACTGGACGCTGACCGATCTGCCAGAGCGTACGGGCGGGCCAGCGCGCTATGTGCGCGTGGCCGAGACCGGGGGCAGGCTGGGGTTCATTACGCCACTCACGCACAATTTCTGCGAAAGCTGCCGGCGCATGCGCGTGACCTGTACTGGAACGCTTTACATGTGCCTGGGGCAGGAAGGTGCGGTCGATCTGCGCGCGCCCTTGCGCGTAACATCCGATGATCAACTGTTGCACGCCGCGATTGATAAGGCAGTGGCCGCCAAGCCCAAGGCACATGATTTTCTGCTGCCGATACGCGGCGCCGCGCCGGCAATCGGCCGCCACATGTCCATGACGGGAGGCTGAATGCTCAAACTGGTTTTTCTGGGGAAGTTCGGCGATCTGGCACCCGCCCATCTCTCGAAGGTCGCGCTTCCGGGTGACGTGCGAACCCTGTCTGACTTGAAGCACTGGCTGACGCGCCAGCAGCCGCTGTTGGGGCAGGCGATGGCGGCAAACACCACGCGGCTGATCCTCAATCAGTGCGTGGCGCATGATCTGTCCCTTCCCGTTGCCGATGGCGACGAGATCGCCTTCCTGCCGCCGATGAGCGGGGGCTGAGATGCGGATCCGTATCGTGCAGGAGGCGTTCGACCCTCAGGTCGAAACAGCGGCCTTCGCCGCGGGCCGCGATGACGCGGGTGCGCTGGTGAGTTTTGTCGGCCTTTGCCGCGGGGCGACGGACGGCTCGGATGTGCGGGAATTGCGCATAGATCAGTATCCCGGCTTTACGGAAAAAGAGATTGCCCGCATGGCCGCCGATGTCAGCCGGCGTTTCGACTGTCCCGATCTTCTGGTGGTGCACCGGGTGGGTGCTATCTTGCCGGGCGAGGCCATTGTGCTGGTGGCGGCGCTGGCGACCCATCGCGCCAATGCCTTTGAGGCGGTCAGGGTACTGATGGACTTTCTCAAGACTGACGCGCCTTTGTGGAAAAAGGAAACCGGCCCGCAGGGCGCGCGCTGGATTGAACCGCGCACAGAAGATCATGCGCGAAGAGCGCAAGCAGAAAAAGGATTGGCGTGAACGACGCTCTGCAACCGCCGGGCGGCGGAAAGATGGATATGACAATCGCGTTTCGCGCGCTGCGCATCGCGATCCTGACTGTCTCGGACACACGTAACGAGGAAAGCGATACCTCCGGCAGGCTGCTGGCGGATCGTGTCGTTCGCGACGGCCATGTGCTGGCGGCCCGCGCCATGGTGAAGGACGATATCGCGGAGATACAGGCGCAACTCAAAAGCTGGATCGCTGATCTTGATGTCGAAGTCGTCATCTCCACCGGCGGCACCGGCCTGACGGGTCGCGACGTGACGCCCGAAGCCATCCGGCCGCTATTCGACAAAGCCATCGAGGGCTTCGAGACAGTCTGGCACATGACCAGTTTCCAGACGGTGGGTCTTTCCACCATGCAGAGCCGCGCTTGTGCCGGGCTTGCCGGGGGTACCTTGATCTTTGCCCTGCCGGGTTCGAATGGCGCCTGCAAGGACGGCTGGGACCGCGTCATCCGCTGGCAGCTCGACAGCCGTCATCGCCCCTGCAACCTGGCGGAGTTGATCGCCCGCTTCACGGAAGTCTGATGGCGGGCGAACTCACCCATCTGGATCAGAGCGGCCAGGCGCGGATGGTCGATGTCGGCGGCAAGCCGGTGACCATGCGAGAAGCGCTGGCCGAAGGGCGCGTCCGGATGTCGGCGGAAACACTGAGAAAGGCGCTGGCAGGGGATTCCAAAAAGGGCAGCGTGCGTGCCGCAGCCGAATTCGCCGGAATCATGGCGGCCAAGCGCACCGCGGAATTGATCCCGCTCTGCCACCAGATCGTGCTCAGCAGTGTGACGGTGGAGATCAACGCCGATGAAGCCGCCGGCGCATTGGTGGTGACGGCGCGCGCGAAAACCACGGGACAGACTGGCGTGGAGATGGAAGCATTGATGGCGGTCGCCATCGCCTGTCTCACCATCTACGACATGCTCAAGGCGTCTGATCGCGCCATGGTGATCGACAGTATAACTCTGCTGGAAAAAAGCGGCGGCGCGTCGGGCGATTATCGCGTGCGCTAGAGGGCGAAGGAATACCGTTTCACCCAGTGATAATACATCCGGAAAAAAACGCGCCTGATGGGTGTTACTGAAGCGCGCGTAGCGATGCTTGCTGCCGTGAGTCCGCTGGTGGCGGAGCGCGTGCCTTTGAGCGCTGCGCTGAACCGGATGTTGTCGGATGAGGTCATTGACAGTCATGACCAGCTGCCCTTCGCGGTTTCAGCGATGAATGGCTATGCCCTGCGCAGGGTCGACACATCAGGTATACTGCGCATCCGTGGCGAATCGTCCGCCTGGCGCGGATATGAAGGGTGCTGCGAGTCTGGCGCCGCCATCCGTATCTCCACAGGCGCGGCGATGCCCGATGGCGCCGATACCGTTGTCATCTAGAAAGACGTCAGCCGCGACGGTGACGCCGTGACCGTACCCGCCGTCAAACGGGGCAGGGCTTTGGGCCTGAGTTGTTCAACTGTGGCGCATGCGGGAATGCCGCTGTCGGCCATCATCGGTCAGGGCTGCGCGGTTATTGATCTCAGGGCGCGTTATCAAACCGTGCAGGACGCGCAGCCTCGCTTACACAGCCACACCGCTTGCGCGAACGTTGAAATGGATGCGGATGCCCGGCGATCAGGTGTTTATATTTGCTGGCGCGATACCGCTCGCTTTTGCAGTATTATCAGGATACATCTCGCTGTGGAGAATACGTCCTGCGCCACCAGGTTCACTGCATCGTGATTGATCGAGTATTTTCATGAGCGACGACTCACAAAATTCTGAGATAAGACAGCCAATCGCCTTTTTTTCGCAGGGGTTTCGACCATTCTTTTTGGGCGCAGCGATCTGGTCAATCACCGCCATCAGTATTTGGGTTACTATGCTGATCACGGGCATGGCTCTTCCAAGCCGGTTTGACCCGCTCAGCTGGCACATCCACGAAATGCTATTTGGCTTCGTGATGGCCGCCGTTGCGGGATTCCTTCTGACGGCGATCCCGAACTGGACCAAGCGATTGCCCGTGAGCGGCAAGCCGCTGGCGGTGCTTGTCGCGATGTGGCTTGCCGGCCGTCTGGCCTGTCTCTTTTCGCTTTTGATGCCTGTTTGGCTGGGGATTGCGGCGGACTTAGCGTTTCCCCTCGCACTGATTGGCGTCGCGGCGCGCGAGATAGTGGCAGGCAGGAATTGGCGAAACCTGGTGATACTCGTCCCGGTTGCCCTTTTAGGCGTTGCGAACTTGCTGATGTATCTGGAAGCCAGCGGCATGGCCGTTGCCGACGGGTTGGGCTGGAGATTGGGCCTTGGTGCCATTGTGGCCTTGGTCTCTCTTATAGGTGGCCGGATAATCCCAAGTTTCTCGCGCAACTGGCTGGTGAAGCAGAATGCGACGGTTCTTCCCGCCCCCGTGGGCAAGCCGGATAAGATTGCGCTCTTCACGCTGATTATCGCTCTTCTCGGTTGGGCAGCCTTTCCAGACTCGCAACTGGTGGGGTACCTCTTGCTTTTGGGATCGGCATTGAACCTTTGGCGCTTGTACAGATGGCGCGGGCTCTCCACCGCCAAAGAACCACTGCTGCTTATTTTGCACATTGGATACGGTTGGACGACCGTCGGGACCTTCATGCTCGGTCTGTCAGTGCTCGGAAACAAAGTTCCTACGACAGCCGCGGTCCACGCACTGACCGTTGGTGCCATCGGAACCATGGTGCTGGCCGTCATGAGCCGGGCAACACGCGGCCATACGGGGCGGTCTCTCCTTGCCGACGCGCCAACCCGTGTGATGTATGTGTTGATCACGCTGGGCGCGGCTTCTCGGATATCGGCCGCCTTCAGCGCGAATTGGGCGATGACGCTGATATATCTATCTGCTGGGCTTTGGTGCGCGGCATTTGCAACTTTCGCCGCTGCTTATGGTCCCATGCTTCTGTTTTCTCAAAAACGGCAGATTGACGGCTAACCGTCAGCCTCCCCATGGTGGGCCTGATCACAGGGGGCTTGTGTTCGACTGGCTATCGGCAAGTGTCCGCTTTTGGCGCGAAGCGGACATTGTGCTGATCGGGGATGAATGACCGCTTTGGAGAAAAGCGGACATTTACAACATCCTAGGAGCGGGCCTCAGAGTGCTCTGCCCGTGCTGCCTGATACACTTCACGCGCGGCGTCCGCATTTAGGACTGCTATCCCCAACCCGACGATCAGATCAGGCCACACGGACAGTGTGAAAGCCGTGACGATGCCGGCCCCAATAATGGCGAGATTGGCAAAGGCGTCGTTTCTGGCCGATAGGAACGCGGCTCGCGCAAGACTTCCGCCGGTGGACCGGTAGCGGGCCAGTGTGAAGGCACAGAATAGATTGACGGCTAATGCACCCAGACCAGTGAGGCTGAGAGAAACAGGATTGGGGGCTACTGGCATATTGAACTTATGCCAAGCCATCCACAGCGTAGCCAACCCTGGGACCAACAGGATGCCTGCCAGCGCCATGCCCACCCGCGACCGCGCAATTGCGCTCCAACCCAGGGCAAGCAGAATGAGAAAATTGACCGATGCGTCTTCCAGAAAATCTATCGAGTCCGCAAACAACGAAACAGAGCC
>CANBZE010000131.1 GCA_947373775.1 Alphaproteobacteria bacterium | reverse complement strand
CGTCCCACCAACCCCGACCTGCCCGTGATCGTGCTGACCGCCAAGGGCGGCATCGATTCGGCCGTGGAAGCCATGCGCGCGGGCGCCAACGATTTCCTGGTCAAGCCGGCCAGCCCGGAGCGCATCGCCGTCTCCATCCGCAACCAGCTCAAGATCGGCACCCTGTCGGGTGAAGTGAAGCAGCTGAAGAAGAAGCAGGACAACAAGCTCACCTTCGACGACCTGGTCGCCACCTCGCAGGAAATGAAGCAGGTGTTTCGCCTGGGCATCCGCGCCGCCCAGTCCGACATCCCGGTCCTGATCGAAGGCGAAAGCGGTGCCGGCAAGGAACTGATCGCCCGCGCCATCCAGGGCAGCAGCGCCCGCTCGGGCAAGCCGTTCGTGACCGTGAACTGCGGCGCGATCCCGGAAAACCTGATCGAAAGCATCCTGTTCGGCCATGAGAAGGGCTCCTTCACCGGCGCCTCCGACAAGCATCTGGGCAAGTTCCAGGAAGCCGATGGCGGCACTCTGTTCCTGGACGAAATCGGCGAGCTGCGCCTGGACATGCAGGTCAAGCTGCTGCGCGCCCTGCAGGAAGGCGAAGTCGATCCGGTCGGCTCCAAGCGCCCGGTGAAAGTGGATGTGCGCATCGTCGCCGCCACCAACCGCGATCTGGGCGCCATGGCCCGCGAAGGTACCTTCCGCGAAGACCTGTATTACCGCCTGAACGTGTTCCCTGTGCTGGTGCCTGCCTTGCGCGACCGCACCGGCGACATCGCGCCCTTGGCGCGTCACTTCATCGAGCGTTTTGCGGCCGAAGAGAACAAGGCGGTTTCGGGCCTGACCACCCAGGCCAGCCAGCTGCTGGAAAAATTCAGCTGGCCGGGCAATGTCCGCCAGCTGGAAAACACCATCTTCCGCGCCGTCGTGCTGTGCGACGGCCAGTTGCTGGATGTGTGCGACTTCCCGCAGATCGCCGCGGCGATGGGCGTGGACACCGTTGTGCGCCAGAACCAGGCCCCGGCGGCAGCGTCTGCCGGTGGCCACAGCGCCCCCGCCCTGCCCGCCGCATCGGCCTATGCGCTGAACGCCACGGACACCGCCGGTCACATCCGCAAGTTCGAGGAAATGGAATCGGAAATCATCCGCATGGCCATCGCCCGTTATGACGGCCACATGTCGGAAGTGGCCCGCCGCCTCGGCATTGGCCGCTCGACCCTCTATCGCAAGCTCAAGGAGTTTGGCCTGGAAGCCGATCTCGCCAACGAGCCGATGGCCAAGGTCGCCGAAGATGACGGCCCCATCGAAGAAGCCGGCGTCCGCAAGACCGCATAACTCAAACGTTTCTGTCGTGTAAAAAGGGCCCCTGTTTCGCAGCAGGGGCCTTTTGTTTAGGACACGATTGTAATGCTTACGTTGATGTCTTCCCCATCACGAATGTCCTTTTCGGCACGCGCCTCCTGAACGTACTCCGCCTGAATCGCGACATAGTTCTGCACATCTTCAGGGGCCGCAGAGACTCCTGAGATACGGACAACATAAGGAGGCGGAAGCTCTCCCGCCTCAAGACCCCAAATCATAAGCTCGTTAATGGCATCTACGTTCGTGCCACACCATTCGGGTGCATTTAACGCCTTTTGAAGAGCGACTATAAAATCCAGCGGAGTGTTCCAAACGCTCGCATCGAGTTCGATGGTCCGTAAGGCATCCGACATTAGGCTAAATTCCCACCTTCAGCCTTGGCTTGTTGATGCGCACATTCAGCGTGTCCTGCTCGGGCACGCCGTCGCATTCGATCGCCAGGGTGGTGAGCGGCGCGTCCGGCGCATGTTCGGGCAGGCCGGTGATGTGGGTGCGGAAACCGTCCTGTGACACCTGCAAGGTTGCGCCGGTCTTGAGAATCTTGGCCGACAGCACTTTCTGCTTCAGGCCGGAAATGGCGACATCGCCGCCGGCCGGCCAGAAATAGACATGCATGTAGAGCGTGTTGCCCTTGCGGGTGAAGGCGGCGTACTGGCTGGTGTGCGGCTGGCAGACATCGGCCCCATAAATGGTGTCGCCATGGCGGCGGATCCAGTCACCGGCGGCGCTCAGGATGCGCACACTTTCGGGCGGAATGCCGCCGTCCGGCTGCGGCCCGATATTGAGCAGGTAGTTGCCGCCGTCGCGGGCGCAGGTGATCAGGTTGCGGATCACGGTGCGCGGGTCTTTCCAATTGTCGTCGGCCTTCTGGTAACCCCAGCTGTCGTTCAGGGTCATGCAGCTTTCCCAGGCCCGGCCGCCCTCTTCCGCCTTGATGGTCTGTTCCGGCGTCGAGAAATCGCCCGGCAGGCGGTTGCGGTTGTTGACGATGATGTCGGGCTGCAGGCCGAACACCATCTGGTTCATCTTTTCAGATTCCCAGCCTTCGGCATCCAGCGGCCAGGAGACGTCGTACCAAAGCACGTCGATCTTGCCGTAATTGGTCAGCAGTTCGCGGATCAGGCTATGGGTATAATCCACGAAGCGGCGGCGCGCGGCCGGATCGGTTTCGCAGCGCGCGCCGTCGGGATGATGCCAGTCCATCAGTGAGTAATAGAAGCCGACGCGCAGGCCTTCGGCGCGGGCGGCTTCGACATATTCCTTCAGGACGTCGCGTTTGGGACCGTAATTGACCGCATTATAATTGGTCAGCTTGGTGTCCCAGTTGCAGAAACCTTCATGGTGCTTGGAGGTCAGCACCATGTATTTCATGCCCGCCGCCTTGGCGAGCTGGGCCCATTTGCGCGGCGTGCCGGGCGCGGGGTTAAAGCTTGCGGTGAATTTCTGATACTCGGCCACCGGGATGGCCTCATTCTCCATCGCCCATTCGTGGCGGCCATGGGCGGCATACAGGCCGAAATGGATGAACATGCCGAACTTGGCGTCATGCCACCATTTCATGCGGCGCTGCTGATCGGGTGTAGAGGCGGCGGCCGACGGATCGCGGCCCGGCGGCGGCTGGGCGCTGGCGGGTTCCTGCGTCACGGCAGCGGCAACAGGCGCGGCGGCGGCGCCAAGCATCAGGCCGCGGCGGTCGATGGAAAAGTCAGGCATATGTCCCTCCAGCGGCGCGGTCTGATGCCGCGCCTTGAGGGAATTAGCGCATATCCATCGCGGTCAAGTAAAGGTCGAGCATGGCTTCCTGTTCCTGGAAATCCGCCTTGTCCAGCTTCCGCATGCGGATCACCTGGCGCATGATCTTGGTGTCGAAACCCGTGCCCTTGGCCTCGGAATAGACTTCCTTGATGTCGGCCGACAAAGCGGCGCGCTCTTCCTCCAGCCGCTCGATGCGGTTGATGAAGGATTTCAGCTGGTCTTTGGCAAAGCCGGATTTGGCCATCAGGGAACTCGAATGTTGGAAAGGGGCGGACCCTACAGCGGTGGGCGCACGCGCCGCAACGCCTATTTGCCCATATCCACCAATGCCGCATCCATGATGGGTTTGAGGCGCAGCGCAAAGTCTTGTGCTGACGCCTGGCTGCCGATCAAGTCCTGCCGTATCTCGATCAGGACATGCGGCAGGCCGCGCAAGGTGCCATGGATATTCAAACTGTCGCCGTCCAGCGCACCGGTATAGGGCTCATTGTCGCCGACGGTGAAGCCGGCCTGTTCCAGCCGCGCCATCAGCGGCGCTGCCAGCCGCGCATCGCGGTCGTACAGCACGCCGACTTCCCATTTGCGCGGCACCGTCTTCCAGCTGGGTGTGAAGCTGTGCATCGAGATCAGCACCGCATCCGGTCCCATGCGGTCCAGCTCGGCGGCGATGGCGGCATGATAGGGCGCATGGTAGGCCGCGATGCGCCGCGCCACTTCGGCGGCGTCCGCATCCCGATTGCCCGGAATGATGCTGCCGTCCGATAGTTTCATCACAATGGTGGGATCGTCCGCCCCCCGGTTGAGGTCGATCAGCAGGCGCGACCAGCGTCCCAGGAAAGCCGGCGCATCCCAGGCCGATGCCAGGGCGCGCGTGACCGCCGCCGCCCCGATGTCATGGGCGATGTGGGTGGCAAACAGGCCCGCGTCCAGCCCCAGCGACCCGAACCCCTGTGGAAGGGCGCTGGAGGCATGGTCGCACAGCAGCAAAAGCTTGCTGTTTTTGCTCCCCGCAATGGCCTCAAAGGCGTTTTCCGTCATGCGCTTGCCATATAGGATCGAGACAGGTTGACGGGCAAACCCTTTCGCGCCAAACCGGACTTAACATGCGTCGCACGACCCTCCTTTTGGCGGTGACTTTGGCCTTGGCGGCTGCCCCCGCGCATGCCGCCTTCAAACTCTGCAACAAGACCGGCCAGCCGGTGCGCAGCGCCATCGGCCGCTTCGACGGCACCAACTGGACATCCGAAGGCTGGTGGACGGTGGCGCCAAAGACCTGCGCCGCCCTGCTGACCGGGCCACTGCAGGGACGCTTCTATTATCTCTATGCCACCGACGGCGGAGCGGGCATCTGGGAAGGCAAGACCAAGTTCTGTGTCGCCCCGGAAAAGCGCTTCAAGTCGGTGGGACGCGGCACCTGCGCCACGCGCGGCTTCGACCGCCGCGGTTTCTTTGAAGTGGATACGGGCAAGAAGCCCGATTGGACACAAACTCTTTCCAACTAGGATTCACTTCTTTAATTGACCTACCGCTCCGCTACTTGAGGTCCTTATGCGCCGCCGCAGAAAAACAAAAATCCTGGCCACATTGGGTCCGGCCTCCAACACGCCGGAGAAGATGCGCGAGCTGTTCGATGCCGGCGTGGACGTCTTCCGCATCAACATGAGCCACACCAGTCACGAGATGCTGGGCAAGATGCACCGCGACCTGCGCGCCCTGTCGGAGGAAGTGGGCCGGCCCGTCGGCATCCTGTGCGACCTGCAGGGCCCCAAGATCCGGCTGGGAAAACTGTGCGGCGGCCCGCGCATGCTGGTGGAAGGTGAACGCATCAAGCTGGTGCTGGGCGAGACCAGCGACAAGCCGGAGGAAATCCCGATCCCGCACCCGGAAATCTTCCAGGCCATCAAGCAGAAGCATGCCCTGCTGATCGATGACGGCAAGGTGCGCCTGCGCCTGCTGCGCAAGGCCGACACCTTCGCCGAAGCCGTGGTGGAAGTGGCGGGCGAGATCAAGGACCGCAAGGGCGTCAACATGCCCGACACGCTTCTTCCCATGTCGGCCATGACCCCGAAAGACCGCGCCGACCTGGACGCGGCGCTGGAACTGGGCGTGGACTGGATCGCGCTGAGCTTCGTGCAGCGCCCCGAGGACGTGGCCGAACTGAAGAAGATCGTGGCGGGCCGCGCCGGCGTGCTGGCCAAGATCGAAAAGCCCAAGGCCCTGGCCTCGCTGGCCGGGATCATCGAACTGGCCGATGCGCTGATGGTGGCGCGCGGCGACTTAGGGGTGGAAATGCCGCTGGAACGCGTGCCGGGGCTGCAGAAGCAGATCACCCGCGCCGCCCGCAAGGCCGGCAAGCCGGTGGTGGTGGCCACCCAGATGCTGGAATCCATGATCAACTCGCCCATGCCGACCCGCGCCGAAGTCTCGGACGTGGCGACAGCAGTGTTCGACGGCGCCGATGCGGTGATGCTGTCGGCGGAATCAGCCTCGGGTTCCTATCCGGTGGAAGCCGTGCAGACCATGGACCGCATCGCCATGGCGGTGGAGGATGACGAGCTTTACCATTCGATTATCGAGGCGCAACGCGGCGCCCCGGAAAAGACCACCCCCGACGCCATCATGGCGGCGGTGCATGAAGTGACCCAGACCATCGAGGCCCGCGCCATTGTGTGCTGGACAAAATCGGGCATCACCGCCATGCGCGCGGCGCGCGAACGCAGCCAGGCGCCGATCATCGCGCCCACCCCCTCCATCGAGACGGCGCGGCGGCTGTGCCTGGTATGGGGCACCCACAGCGTGATCACCGAGGACATTCGCGACTTCGACGACATGGTGAAGCGCGCCAGCCAGATCGCGCGCCAGGAAGGCTTCGCCCAGGCCGGCGAGCGCATCGTCATC
>CANBZE010000130.1 GCA_947373775.1 Alphaproteobacteria bacterium | reverse complement strand
GTGTTCGACAAGGAAAGCC
Organism: Alphaproteobacteria bacterium; assembly: GCA_947373775.1. Next base: position 5,982 of record CANBZE010000130.1, on the reverse strand, counting down.
ACAAGGTCGGCGGCGCGGAATTCCTCGCCCAGGGCACGCTCTATCCCGACGTGATCGAAAGCGTCTCGGCCACCGGTGGACCGTCGGTGACCATCAAGAGCCATCACAATGTCGGCGGCCTTCCCGACTTTATGAAGCTGAAGCTGGTCGAACCGCTGCGCGACCTGTTCAAGGACGAAGTGCGCGCCCTGGGCCGCGAGCTGGGCCTGCCGCCGGCCTTCGTCGGCCGTCATCCGTTCCCCGGCCCGGGCCTGGCCATCCGCCTTCCCGGCGAGATCACCGACGAGAAGCTGGAAATTCTGCGCAAGGCCGACGTCATCTACCTGGACGAGATCCGCAAGGCCGGCCTGTACGACAAGATCTGGCAGGCCTTTGCCGTACTGCTGCCGGTGAAAACCGTGGGCGTGATGGGCGATGCGCGCACCTATGACCATGTCTGCGCGCTACGGGCTGTCACCAGCAGCGACGGCATGACCGCCGATTACTATCCCTTCGAGCACAGCTTCCTGGCCCGCACCGCCACCCGCATCGTCAACGAAGTGCGCGGCATCAACCGGGTGGTCTACGACATCACCAGCAAGCCGCCTGGGACGATTGAGTGGGAGTGATCCGCGACCCGGCCGTTGGCCGGGGCAAATCGGTCCAGTGGACCGATTTGAGCGGATCGCGCCGCGAGCTTAGGCGAGCGGTGGCGCGGTGATGAAAACCTGGCGCAAGATTCAAGTCGGCTCCAAATCAGGCCACAGCATCTCCCGCGCCTCCATGGCCATTGCCGCCATCTCGACCGTCGTCGAATGGTACGACTTCACTCTCTATCTGTATTTCGCCACCATCCTGTCGCGCGTGTTCTTCGGCGGCGGCAGTGCTTCGCTGCTGGTGACCCTGGCGGGCTTTGCGGTGGCGTACCTGCTGCGGCCGCTGGGCGCGTTGGTGTTCGGCCATATCGGCGACCGGTTCGGCCGGCGGGTGATGATGCTGGCCTCGATGGCGGTGATGACGGTGGCGATGCTGGCCACCGCTTTGCTGCCGACCTATTCGGCGATCGGTCCCGCCGCGGGATGGCTGCTGCTGTTGCTGCGCTGTGTGATCAGTTTTTCGGTGGGCGGCGAATATACCGGGGTGGTGGCCTATCTGCTGGAAGGCGCGGCCCCCCATCGGCGCGGCCTGATCGCGTCGTCCGCTTCCGCCGCCAGCGAGGTCGGTGGATTGTTGGCAGTGGGTGTTTGCGCTCTCACTGTGCATGCCTTGAACCCCGCCCTGCTGGACGCCTGGGGCTGGCGCATTCCCTTCCTGTTCGGAACCGTGCTGGCCTTCAGCGTCTGGATCGCGCGTTCAGCCATGGACGAGTCGCCGGACTTTGAGCGCCAGCGCGCCGCCGGCACCGCGCCGGAAAAACCCCTGCGGCACACCCTGACGCATCACCGCGCCGGCATCGCGCGCGCTTTCGCCATCTCGGCGCTGGGTTCGATCACCTATTATGTGGGGATCACCTATGTCCCGGCGTTTCTCACTTCCGCCGGTGCGCTGACGGAAAATTCCGCCCTTTGGCTTTCCACCCTGGCGGCTGTGGCGGTGATCCTGGTGACGCCGCTGGTGGGCGCGCTGTCCGACCGCATCGGCCGCAAGCCTGTCCTGATCGGCGTTGCCCTGCTCAGCGCCATCTTACCCATCACCCTGTTCGCAGCTATGGCCAGCGGTTCGCTGGCGCGCGCGTTGCTGGGCGCCGTCATCCTGGCCGCCGTCGCGGGCGCGGTCAGCGCGGTGGGTGCGGTCGCCACCGCCGAGCAGTTTCCCGGCGAAGGCCGTCTCAGCGGGCTGGCCTTGGGCGCCACCGGCGCCACGGCGATCTTTGGCGGCGTGACGCCATGGCTGGCGCAGATTCTGGTGGAACGCACCGGGCTGGTCATCATGCCCGGCGTGATGATCGCGGTGGTGGGACTGTGCGTGCTTCCGGTATTGTTGCGCATGCGGGAGACCCACCACCCATGACAGCCAAGCCGGTCTGGCCCTTCGCGCTCGGCGCGGCCGTGCTGGTCGCCGTCCAGGTTGCGGTGCTGCACAGCCTCGGCCAGCCTTTTGTCGCCGCCAGCGGGCGCGTTCTGCTGTGGGTCAATAATCCCTTCAGTGCCGACACCTCCCAGCAGCTCGCCGACTGGTACAGCTTTTCCCATATTATTCATGGCTTCATCTTCTTCTGGCTGCTGAAGCTGGCGGCGCCGCGCCTGCCATTGCCCGCGCGGCTGCTGATCGCCATGGGGATCGAGATCGCCTGGGAAATCACCGAGAATTTCCCCTCGATGATCCAGCATTACCGCCAGCAGGCCATCGCCGCCGGCTATGTCGGCGACAGTATTCTCAACTCGGTGTCCGACACGGTGATGATGTCCTGCGGCTTCGTTTTCGCATCGCGGGTGCGGGCGCGCATTGTGATCGTGCTGGCATTGGTGCTGGAAATCTTCACCGCCTGCATGATCCGGGACAATCTCACTTTGAACGTGCTCGGGCTGGTGGCGCCGCCAATTCCGGCCATCCATGACTGGCAGGCCGGCGCACGGCCCGGAGCGCACTGAGATGTGCGGAAAATTCACCACAAGGGCGGATTGGAGCGAGATTGTTGATCTCGCCTTCGCGCAGCCCGCGCAGGACGGCGATGAGGACCGCATCCTGACCTTCCGGGTGATGAGCAACCTTCGCGTCATCACCCGGGATGCCGCGCTGGGCACGCGCCGGATAGGCATAATGCGTTGGGGCTTTCCCCACCCCAAGGACTTCCGGCGCCCGCAACCGATCCATGCTCGCGCCGAAACCGTGGATACCGTGCCCGCCTTCGCCGAGGCCTTCCGCGACGGGCAACGCGGCATCGTGCTGGTCAACTCCTTCAACGAGGCGCCGGACAGCGGCGCGCAGCATGTCGTCACACCGGGCCAGGCCATCGGCATCGCCTTTGTGTGGCGCCGCTTTGAGATTGCCGGGCAACCCGATCTGTTCGCCTGCGTGATGGTCACCGTGCCCGCCAACAACTTGCTGCTCGGCCTGCCGACCGACCGCATGCCGGCCGTCTTGGCGCCGCAGGATTGGGAAACCTGGCTGGCGGGATCGCCCGAGGCCGCCAAGGCCTGCCTGAAAACGGTGGAGGATGTGCGCTGGACCATGGCGCCGGAAGCCAGAAAGCGCGCCAGGCCGACCGTCTCCGATCCTGGCGGACTGTTCTGAGCTACTTGGTCAGCGCGCTGGTGGCCAGATAGACGACATGGCTGCGATAGCGCGCGGCATCCCAGCCAAGCCCCGGCACCAGTCCGGCCCAGACGGCCAGGGAGGTCAGGGTGAACAGCAGGTCGGCCGCGGTCGCGGGCGACAGATGCGGGCTCAGCGCCCCTTCGTCCCGGAAACGCTCGGCCAGCTTGCGGCAGGTGATCTGGCGGCTGGCATCGCCGGGGTTCTCCCCCAGCCGGCGGACCAGCGGCCAGGTACGGGGATAGTCATCCGCCAGCCACGCCACCAGGGCGCTCAGGGAGGCGCGGGCGCTGGGTGCGTCGGCCGGAGACCGGGCTGCGGCAGCCGCCAGCCATTCCGACAGGGCGGCCAGCAGGGCGGCCCGGTTGGGGAAGTGCAGATAGACCGCCTGTCGTGAAAGACCGGCCTTGGCGGCGATCTCGCCCATGGTGCAGTCGGCCCGCGCATCGGCCGCACAGGCCAGCGCGGCCGCCAGGATACGGGTGCGGGTATCGATCGGACTTGACACTATGTAAAGTTCGCTCGAGCCATGACTTTACACTATGTAAAGTTCACAGGAAAAGCAAGAAATCAGCGACGTCCTAGGTACCGAGGCGTACGGTTGGCGCGGGCGGACTCAAAAAGGGAGGACGGGCAATGACCCGCAAACTTGCTGCAGAATTTATTGGTACGGCCTGGCTGGTGCTGGGTGGATGCGGATCGGCCGTGCTCGCCGCCGCCTATCCGGAACTGGGGATCGGCTTTGCCGGCGTGTCGCTGGCCTTCGGCCTGACGGTCCTGACCATGGCCTTCGCCATCGGACATGTCTCGGGCTGCCATCTCAATCCCGCCGTTTCGGTGGGCCTGTGGGCGGGCGGGCGTTTCCCGGCCAAGGACCTGCCGGGCTACATCGGCGCGCAGGTGCTGGGTGGTCTGGCGGGGGCGGGGGTGCTGTACCTGATCGCATCCGGCCATGCCGGCTTCGATGTCCATGCCGGTTTTGCCAGCAACGGCTATGGCGAGCATTCGCCAGGCGGCTACGGCCTGACCGCGGCCCTGACCTGCGAAGTGGTGATGACCTTCGCCTTCCTGTTCGTGATCTTAGGGTCCACCCATGGCCGCGCGCCGGCCGGGTTCGCGCCCATCGCCATCGGCCTGTGCCTGACCCTGATCCACCTGATCTCGATCCCGGTGACCAACACTTCGGTCAATCCGGCGCGGTCCACCGCCCCGGCTTTGTTCGCGGGCGGCTGGGCGATCGATCAGCTCTGGCTGTTCTGGGTGGCGCCGATCGCGGGGGCGCTGATTGCCGGCTTTGTCTATCGCTGGCTGTCGCCCGACGAACCGGCATCAGTGAACGGGCGCTGATCACGCCGCGTCGTGGAAGATGATGCCCAAGGTGTGGCGTTGGCCGGTGAGCAGCCGGCTGACGCCATGGCGCATCTTGGCCTGATAGTCGCCCCGGCTGCCTTTGACCGGCCGGCTGTTCACGGCGAACACCACCCCGTCGCCCTTGGCCAAGGGTACGACCATCGCCCGTGACTGTTGGCGTGGCCGCTGTTCAGCCAGGACCAACTCCCCGCCGGTAAAGTCGGCGCCCGGCTGGGCCAGCAGCACCGCCACCTGCAGGGGAAAGACCTCCGCCCCGTAAAGGTCCTGGTGCAGGCAGTTATAGTCGCCCGCGCCATAGCGCAGCAGCAGCGGGGTGGGCCGCGCCTGGCCGGCCGCGTGGCAGCGGGCCAGGTATTCGGCATGGGTGTCCGGGAAGCGCTCGGTCTTGCCCAGCCGGTCCTGCCAGCCATTGGCGATGGCCGCCAAGTGCGGATAGAGGTTGGTGCGCAGCTTCTCGACGGCGCCGGGCAGGGGATAGGAAAAGTAGCGATACTCGCCCTTCCCAAAGCCGTGCCGCGCCATCACCACCCGGCTGCGGAAGAGGCCGTCCTGGTCATACATCCTGGCCAGCGCATCGCAGCCGTTGGCGCGGACCAGCCCCGGCAGGATCGCCCAGCCCTGTTCGTCCAGTTCGGCCCCGATGCGCGTCCAATCCTGTTTCATGGCGCGATGTTAGCCGCTTTGCGCGAGGGTGCGCCTCCCATATCCTGCGTTTGAAGTTCGAGGTACCCATGACGACGATCTACGGCATCAAAAACTGCGACACGATGAAAAAGGCTCGCACCTGGCTGGAGGCACACAAGATCAAAGCCGACTTCCATGACTACAAGGCATCGGGCATCGACAAGCCGACCTTGGAAGGCTGGGCCAAGAAAGTCGGCTGGGAGGTGCTGCTCAATCGCGCCGGCACCACCTTCAAGAAATTGCCCGATGCCGACAAGGAAAGGTTGACGGAAAAGAAGGCCATCGCCCTGATGCTGGCCCAGCCTTCGATGATCAAGCGCCCGGTGCTGGACACAAAAGGCAAGCTCACCGTCGGCTTCAAACCGGACGACTACAAGAAGCTGTTCGCTTAAGCGGAATAGTGCAGGAACACTTTGCCGTTGCCGAAGGTGCGGCTGTTTTCCAGTTTCAGCATCGGCTTGCCGGGGACGCCTTCGAACAACGTGCGCCCGCCGCCCAATATCACCGGACAGACCAGCAACTGGTAATCGTCGATCAAGCCCGCCGCGGTCAGTTGCTTGACGATGCTGCCGCTGCCCAGAATGGTCATGTCCACTTTGCTATCGCGCTTCAGCCGCGCGATTTCCTGCGCCGGATCGCCGTTCAGGACCGTGGTGCCGGCCCAGTCGGCTTTTTTCAGGCTGCGGGAGAAAA
>CANBZE010000129.1 GCA_947373775.1 Alphaproteobacteria bacterium | reverse complement strand
GGTGGCCGTAGCTGGCCCTCGGGCCAGCGAAGGCCGGAGGGGGCTACTTCTTCGCGGGCGGCGGCGCCAATCCGCCCATCAGCCGGTTCTGGAACGGGCCAGCCTGGCTGGGATTGAACTGGAAGCTTTGGTTATAGCTGTTGTAGGTTGGGCCGTTCTCAACGCTGCCACCGTTGCCGAAATGCACCTGGCCGAAATCACCACCGCCACCACCACCGCCGCCGCCTTCGCCGCCACCGACGCCGCCGGTCCAGCCGCGGTCATCGATCCGCATGCCTTCGATCATGGGCGGAGGGGGCGGGGGACCATAGGCCATCGGCATCGGCGCGGGACCGGGAATGAAGGCGTCGTTGGGGGCCTGGCGCCATTCTTCGCGCCATGCGCGCTGCATCACCGGCGCTGCCATGCCGTAGTTGTAGGTACCACCGCCGGCATAACGACGCACCGCGCGGCGCGCCACCCGGCGGGGCGGCGGGGCCACGGAGCGAACCGCGGCCTGGGTCTTAACCTTGTGGTCATCCGGGCAGTCGCACAGGCAAGTAACCCTGGCCTTGTGCGCCATCGCCGGCTGAATGCTGAAAATGGAAACGATTGCGGTGGTCAGCAAAATGCCGGCCGTCAAAGCAGATACCCTCATCACACTCTCCATTCGTTCGAGGCGTGTCGCGGGGCATGCGATCGCGTGTCTTGATATGGGACGTTCTAATATGGGACAGGGTTCCATGCGAGGGGCGAATGAACTGTTGGTTAATTCCGCCGGTTCCCGCCTGTATACGCCAACACGGCCTTAAGAATTCCCGGTGCAAAATCGCACACGCAACGGGGATTTCATGGCAGCTGACGGCCCAACCTGGGTAACCGACATCAATGCGACGGAGGAGCGGGAGAACCGCGTCCGGCTCGCATTGCTGCGCGGGGTGGTGGAAAACCTCAAAGCCAACCGCGTGGTCGTACCGGTCTTCGGCGTCGCGATCGCCGCCATGTTCCCACAATGGATGGACATTCGCTATCTGGCGGCCTGGTACTGCCAGATGCTGTTGGGCTTTATTCCGCAAGTGGTGGCGCTGGCGAAGTTCCCCGGCGGCGTGATGACCAGCCGCGAGGTCAAAACATGGTCGCGCCGGATCACCGTCGCCAACCTGTTTTTCGTCGCCAACTGGTCGTCGCTGGGCGTGTGGTTCTGGGCGCGCGGTTCCAACTCCAATCACCTGGTTGTCGAACTCATCCTGGCGGCCAGCCTGGCGGCGCATGCCGCGACCACCGGCGCCTGCCGTTCGATCTCGCGCACAGCACTGCTGCTGTATCTGTTCGTGATGACAGCGGTTCCGCTGCAGGGGCTGGCCAATCCGGAAACCTTCACCCGCTCGCTGGTGATGCTGCTGCTGGCGCCGCTTTACGTCGGATTTACGGGCTTCATCGCCCATCGCAATTACACAAGGGCCCGCAAGGCGGTGTTGGTGGGCCAGGAACGCGATTCGCTGCTCGCCGAACTGGTCATGGCCAAGCTGGAATCGGACCGTGGCCGCGAGCAGGCCGAAGCTGCCAGCTTGGCCAAGTCGCAATTCCTGGCCAACATGAGTCACGAATTGCGTACACCGCTGAACGCCATCCTGGGCTTTTCGGAAATGATCGCCAGCCGCATCTTCGAAAAGGATCCGGATCGCAATGTCGAATATGCCCAGCTGGTCAATACCTCGGGCAAACACCTGCTGGCGCTGATCAACGACATACTGGACCTGGCCAAGATCGAAGCCGGCCACTGGAAGCTGGAAGAATCCGAACTGGACCTGCACCGCGTCGCCGAGGATGCGCTGCAATTCGTGGTCTGGCGCACCAAGGACGCCAATGCCACGCTGGTCAACAGCATCGATCCGGGGTTGGAGCTGGTCTATGGCGACGAGCGCGCCATCAAGCAGATCCTGCTCAACCTTTTGTCCAATGCCGTGAAGTTCACGCCCGAGCATGGCACCGTCACCGCCTTTGCCCACCGGGCCGAGGACGGCGGCATGCTGCTGGGCGTGATGGATACCGGCGTTGGCATCGCAGCTGAAGACCAGGGCGCGGTGTTCGACAGTTTCGGCCAGGGCCGCCACGATGTGGCGCTGGTGGACAAGGGAACAGGCCTGGGCCTGGCGATCGTCAAGGGCCTGGTGGAAGCGCATGGCGGACGCATCGACCTGGAAAGCCAGGTCGGCAAGGGTACCCGCGTCACCGTGCACCTGCCGTCCGTCCGAGTGCGCCCGCGCGCCATGGCGCAAGGCGAAGCAGCCTAGCGGCCCGAGGCGACCATCAAATTATCGACCGCCTTGCGCACCACCTCTTCGGGGCGGCGCGTCAGGGCATGGACGAAGGCCAGCTTCTCGATCGCTTTGGGTGACAGCACAAAGGGATAAAGGTCGGTCAGCCCCATGCTGCGATTCATGCTGTTGGTGGCGAACTCGATCGGCAGCCAGGCGTCGATCAACGTCTCCCAGCGCCGCGTCTTGTAAGGATCGAAATGGATCGCAGCTTCGATATGGCCACGGGCCGCGCGCGGCTTGATCTTCATCCCGAAGGCGCCCGCCGTCTCCAGCGTATCCACGATGTGGAGATAATGCGCGAAGGTTTCGGCGAAATCCTCCCAGGGATGCATGGTGGCGTACATGCTGATGTAGTTTTCCCGCCAGTCCGCCGACGGTCCTTCGGCATAGTGCTTCTGCAGCGCCCGGTCGTAATCCTGGCGGTCATCATCGAACAGGGCGCGGAAGGAATTCAGCATGCCCTCATTGGTCGCCACCAGCCGGTCCCAGAAATAGTGGCCGATCTCGTGCCGGAAATGGCCCAGCAAGGTGCGATAGGGCTCACCCATCTCGCTGCGCACTTTCTCGCGCACGACATCATCGGCTTCGCGCACCGCGAGTGTGATCAGGCCATTGTCATGGCCTGTCATCACGCCCTGGGCATGGCTTTCTCCCGCATCGGACAGGAAGTCGAAGGCCAGGCCGTGGTCGGGATCGTCGGCGCGGTTTTCCAGCGGCAGGCCAAGGCGCAGCAGGGAATAGAACAGCCGGTGCTTGGCGGTCTCGATCTTGCGCCAGAGCACGTCATTGCCCGGCACCGTCAGGTCGGGGACGGTGCGGTTGTGGCGGCAGGCGGCACAAAAGCCATGCGGGTCGTCCGCCGGGAGCATCCAATTGCACATGCCGGCGTCGTAGTTCAGGCAGAATTTGTAAGCCTTTTTGGGCACCGCCAGCACGGTCCAGCCCCCATCCTCGGCCGGGTCCAGCGCAGAAATCTCTGAAATATCAGTGAGATAGCCTAAACCCCGGCCGCAATTCTCGCAAAGTACATTCTCGAAATACAGGAGCTGGCCACAACCTTGGCAACTGAACAGCTTCATAAGGCATTTTCCCGGATAGACGCATGTAAACGCCCGTTTTTTAACGATGTTCCGAGGATATTGGGCTGCGGCGCGGCGGCTTGTAGCCGCATGTTCGCAGTTGCGGCATAGTCAGTTTTCCAGGGAATTCCGATGAGCATTCAGGCCGCCCTCCGCCACGTCACCCGTTACCGGTACGACCGGCAAATCACCTTGGGTGCACAGACTATACGCCTGCGTCCGGCGCCGCACACCCGCGCCAAGCTGGTGGCCTATTCGCTGAAGATCGAGCCGGCGGAGCACTACATCAACTGGCAGCAGGATCCGCAGTCCAACTGGCTGGCGCGCATCGTATTTCCGGAGAAGATCGATCACTTCACCGTCAGCGTAGACCTGACGGTCGACATGGAAGTGATCAATCCCTTCGACTTCTTCCTGGAGCCGGATGCGGAGAAATTTCCCTTCCACTATACGTCCGAACTGAAAGCCGAGCTGGAGCCCTATCTGGCGATCGCCGATTTCGGCCCCGCCTTCAACCGCTATCTCGCCGCGGTGCCGCGCAAGTCCGAGCAGACCACCAATTTCGTCTTCGATCTCAACGCCCAGATTTCGCAGGACATCAGTTACACCATCCGCATGGAGCCCGGCATCCAGACGCCGGAAGAAACGCTGTGCAAAGGCTCCGGCTCCTGCCGTGACAGCGCCTGGTTGCTGGTCAACCTGCTGCGCCATCTGGGTTTGGCGGCGCGCTTCACCAGCGGGTATCTGATTCAGCTCAAGGCCGACGTGAAAGCGTTGGACGGTCCTTCAGGCACCGACAAGGATTTCACCGACCTGCATGCCTGGTGCGAAGTCTATCTGCCGGGCGCCGGCTGGGTTGGTTTGGATGCCACCTCCGGACTGTTCGCGGGCGAAGGACATATCCCGCTGGCCTGCGCCGCCAATCCGACCCAGGCCGCGCCGATCTCCGGCGCGGTCGAGCCGGCCGAAGTGCTGTTCGACTTCGACATGAGCGTGACGCGCATCAAGGAACCGCCCCGCGTCACCAAGCCCTATACCGACGAACAATGGACCGAGATCGAGAAGCTGGGCGATGCCGTCGACCTGGTGCTCAAGAACCATGATGTGCGCCTGACCATGGGCGGCGAGCCCACTTTTGTTTCCATCGACGACCGTTCAGGCGCCGAATGGCATATCGAAGCTGTCGGCCCGACCAAACGGGCCTTGGCCGACACGCTGATACGCCGGCTGCGCGACCGCTTTGCGCCGGGCGGCTTGCTGCATTACGGCCAGGGCAAATGGTATCCGGGCGAATCCCTGCCGCGCTGGGCCTTTGGGCTGTACTGGCGCACCGACGGCGTGCCGCTGTGGAAGAACGCCGAGCGCGTGGCCGCCGAGCACAAGGACCATCAGCCCACCCTGGCCGATGCCAGCGCGCTGATCACGGCCGTCGGCAAGACGCTGGGGCTGGACGCGTCCTATGTCATCCCCGCCTATGAAGATTTCTGGCATCACCTGGCGCAGGAGCGCCAGCTTGCCGCCAATGTGGACCCATCCGATGCCAAGCTGGACGATCCGGAACTGCGCGCGCGCCTGGCGCGGGTGTTCGAGCGCGGTTTGACCAAGGCGGTGGGCTTTGTCCTGCCGGTGGAAAAGGGCCTGACACGCTGGCTGAGCGAGCATTGGACCACCCGCAGCGGCCATCTGTTCCTGCTGCCGGGCGACAGCGCCATCGGCTTTCGCCTGCCGCTGAATTCGCTTCCCCATGTGCCGGCGCAGGCGCGCAGCTTTGTGCCGCCGCCCGATCCGTTCGCGCCGCTGCCGCCGCTGGAAGAGCCCGAAAAGACCGGCCAGAACTACACCAACGGCCATGCCTTGCAGGCGCCGTTCCGGCCCGTGAACGCGCAATCGGTCGCCCTGGCAAGCGACGCGGCGGTGCGCACGGCCTTGACCATTGAACCGCGCGATGGCCGGCTCTGCGTGTTCATGCCGCCGCTGCCGGCGGCGAACGATTATTTCACCTTGCTGACGGCAATCGAGAACGCAGCGGAAGCGCTGGATGTCGCGGTGCATATCGAAGGCTATCCGCCGCCGTTCGATCCGCGCGTCAATGTCATCAAGGTCACCCCCGATCCCGGCGTGATCGAGGTCAATATTCATCCCGCCAAAAACTGGCGCGAGCAGATCGACATCACCCGGGCGGTATACGAGGAAGCCACCGCCTCGCGCCTGACGGCGGAGAAATTCCAGCTTGACGGCCGCCACACTGGCACCGGCGGCGGCAATCACATCGTGGTGGGCGCGCAGACGCCGCCCGACAGTCCGTTCCTGCGCCGTCCCGACATGCTCAAAAGCATCGTCGCCTATTGGCAGAACCATCCCAGCCTGTCCTACCTGTTCTCCGGCATGTTCATCGGCCCCACCAGCCAGGCGCCGCGGATCGATGAAGCCCGCCACGACGCGCTGTACGAACTGGAAATCGCCTTCAACGAAATCCCCTCCCGCGCCGCCGCCAATATTCCGCCCTGGCTGGTGGACCGGGTGTTCCGCAACCTGCTGGCCGACTCCACCGGCAACACCCACCGCACCGAAATCTGCATCGACAAGCTTTATTCCCCCGATGGCCCCACTGGCCGATTGGGCCTGGT
>CANBZE010000128.1 GCA_947373775.1 Alphaproteobacteria bacterium | reverse complement strand
GATGTTGCGTTGCATCAATTCGCGCGAGACCGGCGGGGAGCAGCCGGTTGGAATCTTGCAATATCTCACATAGCTTGGTAGCGTCTTACATAATGAGATAAAAAATCGGCCGCGCACGCGACAGGGGCTTCATCCCCTTGCGATGAGTTCGGGAAGATTTTCCAGGAGGGATGTGATGGCTACTCCCAAGAATCTGTCGGTACAAAAAGCGTTCGCTTTGTTGCGGTCCTTCCGCGGCCCCGAAGAATGGCTGACAAATGCGGAGCTCAGCCGGCGTTCCGGCCTCTCCGAGCCCAGCGCACATCGCTTGATGATAACCCTGGAGGAAGTCGGCGCTGTGGTGCGCGATCGCCGGGGATGTTACCGGCCGGGAATGGTTTTGGCGACGCTGTCCAAGGATGTCGCGATAGGGAATTTGATCCGTGCCACATCCGAGGATGTTTTGCGCACACTTGCCTCAGATCTCGGGGGCGTTGTGCATGTCGGCGTTCTGGAAAACAGCATGGTGACATATGCGGCAAAGTTCGGCGAATCGGCAAAAGTGTCGATCCCGAGCTGCGTCGGAGCGCAGCAGGAAGCCTATTGCAGCGCATTGGGGAAAGTTCTGTTAGCCGGTTTGTCACCTCACGAACTTGAGGATTTTCTTCATGACGGCGATTTTGTCTCGCTGACGCCGCAGACGATTACGACCGTCGGCGGCCTGCGATCTGAAATCTCCGAGGTCCAGGCGAGGGGCTTCTCGGTGGACAACAAGGAAGTATTCCAAACAATATGCTGCGTCGGCGCTCCCATTCGCGACCCGAACGGTAGTATTGCGGCGGCAATATCGTTTGCAGATACGGCGATGAATTTGTGCTCGACTTGGCAAGAAGAAGTCCAGGGCCAGTTGGTGTCGGCCACCGAGAAGATCAGCCGGAAAATTTTCCCCGTCTACGAAGCGACAGCGCACTGACGCCGACAACATAAGGCTCCGATACGGGGCGATGATGGAAAGGATGTTGCATGATACGCAATCGCCGTAAATTTTTGCAGAACACGGGCGCATCGCTCGGTATTCTTGCTGTCACGGGCAGCGGCGCTCTCGCGGCCGTCAGGAAGGTTAGCGACGCAAAGTCCCCCAATGGCAAATCACTCGCCGGCGTATTTCCGATTGGTTGGACGCCGTGTAAGCCTGACAACAGCTTCGATGCCGATGCCATGGTGAAGCAGCAGCAGTTTCTGAACCGGGGCAAAGTCGCCGGGATGGCATGGCCCCAGAATGCCAGTGGTTGGCAGAGCCTAACGCAGGCAGAATGGCATGCCGGCGCCGAGGCACTGGCTTCCGTCAAAGGTGACACTGCGCTTGTGCTGGGCGTTCAGACTGCAGGCTTCAATGTAGCGGCATCGCAGGCTTATGCGAAAAAGGCGAAAAGCCTTAACGCAGACGGTATTATTTCGCTTACCCCTCCCGACGCCAGCGACGCTGACGTTGCGGCTTATTTCAAGGCTCTGTCAGACGCGAGTGGATTGCCCATCATGGTCCAGGCAGTCGGAAATGTCAGCATCGACAATCTTGTCGCCCTGGCGGCGGCGGTGCCGGCGATCGTGGCGGTGAAAGACGAGGCGGGCGATCCGCTGGAACGCGCCCCGGAGCTGTTGCAGAAAACGGGCGGTCGAATCGAGGATTTTTCCGGCGGGGGTGGCATGTCCTTCTTTGCGGAACTGGAGCTAGGTTTCCTGGGCACCTGTCCCTACACCGGCCTGGCCGATGTGCTGCAGGCCTGCTTCAACTCCTACCGGGCGGGCCGCAAGCGCGATGCCTATGATACTTTCGGCCGGTTCCTGGCCTTCAACTCGCTGCCGCATGCGAACGAATATGTGATGAAAGCGCGCGGAGTCTTCGCGGAAGATGCGGTGATGCGTTCAAATCCGGCGGCCCCGGGTGCTCCTGCGGGCGGCGGCCGCCGTCGGGGCGGGCAGATCACCGAAGCGCACAAAGCCGAGATACGGCTGGCTTTGAACACCTATCTCAAGCCATTTCTTGTGGCGTGAAAACACGCACATAAAATAATCTCCGGAACGAGGATCGCGATGAAAAATGTGTTGCTGAAGCTTGCTGCTGCATTGTTGGTTGGCACTTGCGTGGGTGCCTTGGCCCAAAGCGCCACTCCGCCTCGTCCGGGCGCCGCCCAGGCGCAATCAGGCGCCGTCCCGCTTCCCGCCAATGCAGGCACAGTGGGCAGCGGACCGATCGTCATGCCGCCGGTACCCAGGCCCGGCGGCGCCGCGTCCAACCGGCCGCGCGGCGATTTCACCATTCATAGCCGCCATCTAATTTACGTGACGTTGCCTGGCTCCCTGGAGCGCCCGATGTGGCCGAATGGCTCGGGCATTGTCGTGCTTGATGCCGACAACAACTACGCCTTCGTCAAGCGAATCCATCTTTGGGACTATTCCGGCAGCATGGCGCCGGAAGACATTTCCGGCGTTGCCGCAAGCCCCGCGACCAACATGCTCTATCTGTCGGCTCGCGGGCGGCTGGGCGCCCTGGACCTGGCAACCGACCGGATGGTCTGGACCACCACCCTGGACGGCAAGTGCTGCGAGCGGCCCCAGGTTTCCGCCGATGGCAAGACCCTGGTGGTCGGGTCGAACCTGCAGGACTATTGGTACGTGCTGGACGCCAAAACCGGAAAGCTGATCAGGACTCTTCATGCGCCGGGCAGCATGGGCGCCCATAACCTGAACCTCAGCGCCGACGGGAAGCTTGCCTTCATGTCGCCCAACGGCAAGTTGCTGCAAGTGGCCGATATCGAGACTGGCAAGGTGGTCCAGAAGATCCAGTTCCCGGAAAATGTCCGGGTGCAGGCGCTGAACAAGGATTCCTCCAAGATCTACGTCAACCAGAACAACTTCCTGGGCTACATCGTGGCCGATACCAAGACTGGGAAGATTCTGCAGACGGTGGAAGTCACCAGCGTCGATTGGCGGCCGGTGTGGAACAGGGTGCCCAAGCCGCGGGTGCCGCATGGCTGTCCCAGCCACGGTGTGGCCCTTACGCCCGACGGCAAGGAAGTCTGGATATCTGATGCGCTGTTCCACAAGATTCATATCTTCAGCAATACCGACAATCCCAAGGAGATTGCGAGCATCGACACGCCGGACGACGTTTTCTGGATCATGTTCGGCATCGATGGAAAACTGGTCTATGCGTCCTCGGGCGATATCATTGATGTCGCGAGCCGCAAGATCGTCGGGGTGACCAAAAGCGAATGGGGCACCAAGATGTACAGCGAAAAAGAGCTGGACATGACGTTCATAGACGGCCACCTGCAGCGCGTCGCCAACCAGTTCGGCAACGAATATGGCGACTTTGTCACTGCCGAAAAGCTGGGTGTCGGCCCGCACATGCCGGTTCTGCCCGGTTCTGCTTATCCGATCGCAACGCCGACCGGCAGCGATCCTAATGAGGGCATGAAACAGGCATCGGCCCAGTAACGCATCAGGGTCTTTGTGAGCAGGCACGTATTTGGTTCCGTCTTGCCGGGTACGGCAGCGCTTGTGGGCGGCTGGTTGCTTTTGGCGGTGCCAGGACAGCCGGCGAGGGGACAGCAGCTCCCCAGCGAGGCCACGACGCCTGAAGCGGCGGTGGTCAAGGTATGCGCCAGCTGCCATGGCATGCAGTTGGTGACGGATACGCCCAGGGACTATGACGCCTGGCATGACACGGTTCAGAAAATGATCGACCGGGGCGCGCGGGGCACGCCCGAGGAGTTTGATCTGGTCATGGATTATCTTTTTCAGAACATGACGCCTGTCGACGTCAATCACGCGGATGTGGAGACACTGACGGCTGTCCTGCACACCTCTCAAACGGCGGCAGACGCCATCGTGGCGCGCCGGTCATTGCGGCCATTCAAGGATCTGGCAGAATTGAAGGGCACGATACAGGGGCTCGACAAGGCCGTGCTGGATGCGAAAAAGCGGATGATATTTTTCCAGTAACGCCAGGCCCTGAAATGCTGGCGTGATGGCCATCCAACTGCCTAGGCGGCCTTGGGGCCGATCTTGCGCACCGAAGCGGGCGGGCCTTCCCATCCCAATTCGCGGCTGATCTGCTCGGCCGTCCAACGAACATCCTTGGTCAGGGCCTGCATGCGCTCGTCATCCATATACTGCGCGGCGCTGGAAACGCTGATGGCGGCCTTGATTTTTCCGGTCGCATCGCGAACCGGAGCGGCCACGCACCGAATGCGATCCTCATTTTCCTCCAGGTCGAAAGCGTAACCGAGCTTCGCATACTCCCGCATCCGCCGCATCCACGTGCTCTCCGGCACTTTGTAGCGCTGCTCACCTTCTTCTTCGTAGCGGTAAAAGTCCCGCAGTATGTGGTCATTCTCGTCTAATAGCAGGGCCTTCCCCAACCCTGTTGAGCGCAGGGGCTGGAGATCGCCGACCCGCGAGCTGATTTCCACCCTACGGCGACCAGGGATCTTATCCAGGTAAAAAGCGCGCATTCCATCTAGCTCGCCTAAATGAACGGTATCGCCGGTCAGGGCGGCCAGTTTTTCCAGATGATCTTTGGCCACGCGAGTAATATTTAGTTGCACGCGGGCCTGATAACCCAGCTCGAGCGACTTGGAACCGAGGCCATAGCCGTTTCGCGGTGTGAATGTCAGATAGCGCCTTTCCACCAGAGAGGCGGCAAGACGGTGAACAGTGCTGCGGTTCAACTTCAGGGTTGTGGCGAGATCCGCAAGGTTGCTCACGCCGGACGCGACCGCCTCCAGAACATCAAGGCCCCGTAAAAGCGTCTGGCTGCCCAACCGGCTCCTGGGCCGGACGGTTTTCGCTTTTATCTTTGATCGGGTGCGTGACGTCGGGATTTTTTTATTTGTATTGGATGCAGGCTGCATATCTGACGCCAGGTTGAGAATGGGAATATTCGACGGGAGTGACCCGTTGATTTGGATTAGGTGGTCAATATTTAGCAGCTTCGGCGCTATATCTCAATATGTGATACTCATTTAATTCTTACTTCCGCGACATTTGAACGCTTTTCGCGCGAGATTGTGTTTTTTGCGGAGTTTGCTTCATCCCACTTCGCAGCATGCTACGCAGCACGAAATATCTCTCACATTGTGAGAGCAAGTTTGTCCAAAGTGGAAAGTCCGGGCCGTCACATATTGAGAGACAGATTTGAAACGAATATCTCCCTGCCGAATGGGTGGCTAGAATGACTGTCAAAGGGCGCCGAACACTCCCATATCGGCACTTTCGCAACGTGAAAGGACTCTCGTGATCAAGACAGGACGCGCGCTCAGACTTGCGGTGACGCTGGTGAGCCTGATTGGGCTGCCTAGCTCAGCCTTGGCAGCACAGCTGGTATGGCTTGGCGCCTTTGGTCACGTCCCGACAGCCTATAATCAATCACCTCCTGTCACGACAACCGGGCGTGACGGCAACCCTCGCACTGTGCCGGTAGGCTATGCTCCATTGCCGCCTTACCGGGAGAAGACGACGGTCCGGGAGGTTGTGCGCCTAGCCGTCGCCGCCCGCTTCCTGCGTGTTCGGTTCAGCAATGAGTTCGCGGGCGAGGGACTGCGCATCGGTGAGGCGCACATTGCACTGGCTTCGGAAAACGGAGAAATCGTCCCGGGCAGCGATCATGTTCTTGCCTTTTCTGGGCGGCAAGGCGCCGTAATTCCCCAGGGCGCCCCGCTTTTGAGCGATCCGGTGGATTGGTCAATCCCGGCTCTTTCAAAACTCGCCGTGACGGTATTTTACCCCAACGAAACCGTGCCCCCTGCCCATACCCTTTATGCCTTGAATGCCTGGGCGGCGCCGGGAAATCAGGTGGGCGCGCCGACCATGATGGATGCAACCGCCGCTCGCAGCGGCAACCATCTCAGTGAAGTCGACGTCGTGCCTCAGGGCGGCCATCATACGGTCGTATGCTTTGGTGACTCGATCACAGAAGGAGTGGCCTCGACGGTCGGCGCATTTCGTGGCTGGCCAGACCGATTGGCGGAACGCCT
>CANBZE010000127.1 GCA_947373775.1 Alphaproteobacteria bacterium | reverse complement strand
TGAGCTTGCGATAATCGAAACCCAGCAGGTAGAGCATGGTGGCGTGCAGGTCGCGCACCTCCACCGGATTGCGCGTAATCGAATAGCCCAGATCGTCGGTCTCGCCATGACTGATGCCATGCTTGATGCCGCCGCCCGCCATGAACAGGGTGAAGCAGGACGGGTGGTGATCGCGGCCGATGAATTCCATCTCCTGGCCGCCGCGATTTTCCCACATCGGGGTGCGGCCGAACTCCCCGCCCCAGATCACCAGCGTATCTTCCAAGAGCCCGCGCTGCTTGAGGTCTGTCAGCAGCGCCGCGGTGGCCTGGTCGGTTTCCTTGCAGCGCTTGACCAGGCCGACATTGACCCCCTCGTCCACCGGGGTGCCGTGGGAATCCCAGCCCCAGTGATAAAGCTGGATGAAGCGCACACCGCGCTCGGCCAGCCGCCGCGCCACCAGGCAATTGTTGGCATAGCTGGTCTTGCCCGGCTCGGCGCCATAGCGTTCCAGCACCTTGGCCGGCTCTTTTTTGATGTCCATGGCGTCGCTGGCTTCCAGCTGCATGCGGAAGGCCATTTCATACTGGGCGATGCGGGTGACGGTTTCGGGATTGCCGAACTCCTTGAAATTTTCGCGATTGATCTCCTCCACCGCATCCAGCACCTGGCGGCGCTCCGGCCGGGTGACGCCAGGTGGATTTTGCAGATACAACACCGGCTCACCGGCCGAACGGCATGGCACGCCCTGATAGACGCTCGGTAAAAAGCCCGAACCCCAAAGCGGCTTGCCGGCATTGGCGGTGGTGCCGCCGTTGGAGATCAGCACGATGAAGCCCGGCAGGTTCTGGTTCTCGCTGCCCAGGCCATAGGTGATCCAGGAGCCCAGCGAAGCATGGCCCAGGCGCGGATCGCCGGTATGGACCAGCAGCTGCGCCGGGGCATGGTTGAACTGGTCGGTCTTCATCGATTTGATGAAGCACAGATCGTCCACCTGTTTTTCCAGGTGCGGCATCCGGTCGGAAATCCAGGCGCCGCTTTGTCCCGCCTGGTGAAAGGGAAACATCGGCCCCAGCAGCTTGGGGACGCCCTGGATGAACGCAAAGCGCTTGCCCTGCAGGAAGGATTGCGGGCAGTCATGGCCGTGGAAACGCTTGAGCACCGGCTTGTAGTCGAACAGGTCGAGCTGGCTGGGCGAGCCGCCCATGTGCAGATAGATCACCCGGTTGACCTTGGCGGCGAACTGCGGCGGCAACACCGACAGCGGCGTCGCCGGATCGCGCGCGAAATTCAGCGCGGCGGGAACGGCATGCGGCGCGGCGGGCGCCGCCATGGCCGAATTCATGAACAAGGCGCCCAGGCCACCCGCACCCCAGCCGACAAACTGGCGGCGGGTCTGGGCCTGGATTTTCAGATACTCGGCCAGCAGGTCATCGCTTTTGAGATCGGACATGATTACCTCGTCAGCGCCGCATCAAGATTGAACAAGGCGCTCGCCACCGCCGTCGGCGATTGCCCGTAGAGCTTTCGCAGGACCGTCAGTTCACCCGGCGACAAGTCGCGCGACAGCACCAGCCGCGCGCCGTAATTGAGCCTTCCATCCACGTCCTTCGGACCTTCCCTGGTCATGCGCTTGGCCATGGCTTCAGCGGCCTGCTGGAACACAGGATCGTTCAAGGTCACCAGCGCCTGCAGCGGCGTGTTGGTCGGGATGCGGCGCGGGGTGGAAAGCTGGCGGTCGGCCGCGTCGAAGGTGACAAAGCTGGGATAGATCGCCGTGCGCTTGATGAAGGTATAGACGGCGCGACGATAGCGATCGGCCCCGGTGGAGTCTTTCCAGCGTTCCGGATTGTTGGCTTCCACGTTCCACACGCCATTGGGTTGCTGCGGCATCACCGGCGGCCCGCCCATCTGGGGATTGAGCAAGCCACTGGCCAGCAGGGCCTGGTCGCGGATCATTTCGGCGCTCAGGCGCTGCTGCGGCCCGCGCGCCAACAGCCGGTTGCGAGGATCGCGCGTTTGTAACGCCGCGTTGGATTTGCCGCTCTGGCGGTAAGCGGCGCTGGTGACCAGTTCGCGCAGCAGCGCCTTCTGGTTCCAGTGCAGGTCGTTCTGGTAATACAGCGCCAGCCAGTCCAGCAGTTCGGGATGGCTGGGCATTTCCCCGGCGCTGCCGAAATCTTCCAAGGTCTCGACAATGCCGGTGCCGAATAGTTGCTCCCAGGCGCGGTTCACCGCCACCCGCGCGGTCAAAGGCTGGTCCGGCGCAAAGAACCAGCGCGCCAGAGTCAGGCGGTTGCGCGGCGCATTGGCCGGCAGCTTGGGAAACAGCGCCGGGGTATCGGCCGGCAAATCCGGACCGACCTGGGTAAGAAAACTGCCGCGCTCGAATTCCAGGGTGGGCCGCCGGTCATAGGCCGGCTGTTCCATCATCACCGGCAGGGCGACGCCGGGAATCTCCTTGAGACGGCGCTCGATCGCTTCCAGCCTCGTGTATTTCCGTTCCAGCTCCGGCGCGTTGGCCAGCGCCGTCCAGGCCGGATCACCCGTGGCCGACACACGCAGCCGCGGCACCGCCGATTGGGCCGCGTTGATCAGTTCGCCATGGGTCAGTTGCAGCTTCAGGCTGGCGCCGGGCGGCAGCGACAGCGGTTTTTCGGGAACTGCCACGACCCATTTGACGACCGACAGGCCGGGATCGGCCATGAAGCCGCTGGTTTGCGCCAGCCGGGGCATCACCGGCCCGGGCTTGGCCGCGTTGCGCAACATGCGGCGGATATTGCCTTCGACATCCGGAATGGAGTCCGGCGCCACCAGGCGGAAGGCGATCGGTTCGGCCTTGCCGTCTTTCACCAGCCAGGCATCGATCCGGTTGGCGACAAAGCCCCGTTCCGGGTAATGCCGCGCCTTGGCGGGATTGCCGGGCGGCACCTCCAGGCGGAGCGCCGTCAGTTGCGGCAAGCGCGCGTCAAGCGTGAACTCGAACACCGAATTCATCGGCACGGTGCCGGTCTGTTCCGCCATCCCATCCTTCAGGCGGAAGCCGGCACGCGGTGCTTCTGCCTTGGCCTTCGCCAGATCGGTGCGCATCTGTTTCTGGCGCTTGGGATCCTTGTTTTCCGGCAGGGCCATGGCGCGCTCCAGCGCCAGCACCGCGCTCACCGTGCCGCCGCGAATGGGCATCGGCGTCCATTTTGCCCGCGCCTCGGCCTGGCGGCTGGAAACGACAACAGCGCCCCGCAGGCTTTCGGCTTCGCGCTGCAAGCTGTCGGCTTCGCCCTGAAGCGCCTTGTCGCTGGGCACTTGCAGCACCGGCCAATCATCGGTCAGCGACCTGTCGAAGGCGATGTCGGCGTCGCGCGAGGTGTTGAAGAAAGCCAGGAATTTGTAATATTCGCTGTGCCGGATCGGATCGTAGGGATGCGAATGGCACTGCACGCAATTCATGGTGACGCCGTTCAGCACCTGCCAGGTGGTGGCGGCCCGGTCCATCACCGCAGCAAGGCGGTATTCCTCGTCATCGGTGCCGCCTTCGTCATTGGCGGCGGTCTGGCGATGGAAGGCGGTGGCGATGCGATCGTCGAAACTCGGATTGGGCAGCAGATCGCCCGCCATCTGCTTGATGACAAACTGGTCGTAGGGAAGATTGCTGTTCAGCGCCCCGATCACCCAGTCGCGATAGTGCCAGACCGGCCGGCTGTGATCCTTCTCAAAGCCCTTGGTGTCACCATAGCGCGCCAGATCCAGCCACAACGAGGCCCAGCGTTCGCCATAGCGCGGTGACGCCAGAAGACGGTCCACCTGTTTTTCGTAGGCATCTTTAGATGTATCCGCCAGGAAGACCGCCTGTTCCTGCGGCGTGGGCGGCATCCCGGTCAGGTCCAGCGATACCCGGCGCAACAATGCCGCCTTGTCCGCCTCTGGCGACGGCGACAGGCCTTCTTTTTCCAGCCGCGCCAGGATGAAACGGTCCAGCGGCTGGCGCACCCAGCCTTGGCGCTTCACCGCGGGCAACGCTTGCGGCTTGGGTGCGACAAAGGCCCAGTAATTCTCCCAAGTCGCGCCTTCCTCGATCCATTGGCGCAGCAGCGCGATCTGGGCGGGCGCCAGCGGCTTGCCATGCAGCGGCATGCGGGTTTCCGGATCGTTCGAGGTCACCCGCGCCATCAGCTCGGAAGCGCGCGGGCTGCCGGGCACCACGATGGGGCGGCCCGACTTGGCTTTGCCCAGCGCCTGCTCGCGATAAGAGAAAGACACCCCACCCGCCTGCTTCACCCCGCCATGGCAGGCGGCGCAATTGGCGTTGAAGATGGGGCGGATATCGCGGTTGAAATCGATCTTGTGGGGATCGGTCGAAGACTTCAGCGCCAAGGTGCTGGCGACGATAGCCGTGACGGTCGCGAGAACCGCCACCACGGCCAATGTCACCGGCTTTCCCATGAACTTTCCCTGGACGCCGTCTTGCGCGGCTGCTTTGGAGGTATTTTCACCCCCTCCGGTCAAAAAGCAACAACCGGCGAAATGGGAAAACCATTGCGGCGCAACATATTACGCCGAATCGCTCATGTGGCCTTCAGCAGCACCTCGCGCAGCTTGTTGGCAACGATCACATCCTCGCCGGGCTGCAGCATCCAGACCCCGACGATCAGGGCATCTTCGGCATTGGGCAGGCCTGCGGAGCCGGAGCGGCGCCCCGTGGCCGGGTTCAGCTCAATGGACGGCGTGCCGGCCCGCATCGCGGCGGAGACATCCAGCGGCGCGATGCGGACGCGTGCCTGGTCGTAGCGGATCAGCAGGTGCGGAATGGCATTGGCCAGGGGCGGCACGAAGATTTCGCGCGTGATGCCCGGAACATCCTTGAGGCGGGCGGCAATGCGCTCGGCCCGGGCGCGAAACTCCGCCTGCATGCCCTTATCGGTCTGGGACAGGAGCCAGTCGACCGCGGCGACCATGCCCACGATCTGTTCCTTGGCCACTTTCATGCCACGGCCCACCGTTTCGTCGCGCGGACTGTTGCTCCAGGTGGCGGCTTCCATCAGATCCTTGCGGCCCAAAAGCAGCCCGGCATTCTGGGGTCCACGAATGCCCTTGCCGCCCGAGAAGGTGACCAGGTCGAAGCCCATCTGGGTATAGGCCCAGAGATTGGAGATCGGCGGCATGTCGGCGGCCGCATCGTTGAAGCAGGGCACGCCATGGGCATGCGCCACCCGGACCCAATCCTCGCGGCTGATCTGGCCATGTTCGGCGGCATTGAAGAAATGGCACATCACCGTCTTGGGGGTGAAGGCCGCTTCATAATCCGCCAAGGTTTCGACTTCGACAAAGCGGGCGCCGCAATTGGTGATGGCATGGTCATAGCCGTAGCGATGGCCCTTCTGGATGATCACTTCGTTCTTCAGGCCGCTCACATCCAGCGGCAGCATGGCGACCGCCGCCCGGTTGCCCAAGGTCATGCAGGCGGCCGT
This sequence comes from Alphaproteobacteria bacterium, assembly GCA_947373775.1. The sequence goes on along the minus strand of CANBZE010000127.1, from coordinate 612 downwards.
GCCCAAGGTCAGGGCCGAGGACGCACCGGCGGTGACCATCGCGGCCTCGCACTTCAGGCGGCCGGCAATGTATTCGCCGGACTTCTGCTGCAGCTCGGCCAGCCGCACCGGGCTTTTGGCGGCGGCTTCCACGGCGGCGCGGACCTGCGGCGGCATGGTGGAGGCGGTCAGCGCGGTATAGGTACCGGCCGCATTGATGATCTTGGTGACACCCAGCTTGTCGTAATAATCGATAGCCGGTACGGCGGCTTCGGCGGCGGGCGCGATACCCACACCGGCACCGGCGGCCATCAGGTTGCGGGTCCAGGAAAAGAAGCTGCGGCGTGTTTTTGTCATTTTGTCCCCCGTTGCGCGGATGTTAGTCCAGAGATTGGGTTTGTGCTACGGATGCCGCCATGAGCGAACTGACCGATCTTTCCCTCCGCGCGTTGTCGGCGGGCATCGCCGCCCGCCGTTTTTCGCCGGTGGATGTGGTGGATGCGCATCTTTCCCGCATCGCGGCACTGGAACCGCGCCTGCATGCCTTCGTGCACGTCCATGCCGCCGAGGCCAGGCTGGCCGCCGAAGCCGCCGACAAGGCGATCCGTGCCGGTCACGGGCTGGGACCGCTGC
>CANBZE010000126.1 GCA_947373775.1 Alphaproteobacteria bacterium | reverse complement strand
TCAAGCTGGAGCCGGTGTTCGGCAATTTCGAAGCGACCGAGAGCGGCTACAAGCAGCTCAAGGCGCATCCCTTGCCCTGGCTGGTGGAAATTCTCAACGGCGTGGAGCACGCCAACTTCTTCGAGCAGCGCGCCACCGAATATTCCAAGGGCGCGTCGAAGGGCAGCTGGGACGGCGCCGAAGGCGTCTGGTCGCAGTTCGACAAGCGCAACCAGATCGCGGCCGAGTAGGCACCAAAGATACCGTCAGCGGCCCCTGCGGCCGAAGCCGGACGGTCTGGCCGGCCCGCTGCCCTTGGGCGCGGAAGGTGGCGCAGGGCGGGCAGGGCTGGGCTCCGCAGACTGCCGCGCCATATAGCGGGCGATCGCAGCGTCGGGGTCGAACCCTTCCGTCTCATCCGGGCCGTCGCCGGAGCGGGGCGGCTGCGGACCCGGGATAAACCGCATCAGCTTTACGATCGCCGGAATGCAGAACAGAAAGCCGACGATCCCCAGGCCCAGCACCGTGGGTCCCAGGCCGATCGCGCTGATACCCTTCACTGATCCGCCGACATGGAAGAAATAGAGGGCCAGGCCGCCGCAATAAAGGACGGGCATGAGCGCCCTGACGATGCCGAATGTGGATAAGGCCGTTCGCAACGACTGCCCCCGTTGTCACGTCCATTATGGGCCCGCACCGGCAAACAAAATCAAAAGACGGCCTAGCCGCCGCGCAGCTGGGCGCGGAATTTCCTGTCGCTTTTCAGGACGAATTCCCGTCGCATCGCGCCTTTGCGGGTGTGGTGCTTTTCCGCATAAACCAGCAACCATTCCCGCCCGCGGGTCGTTTTGGCACCGCCGGGTTTGCCATTGTGCTCAGCCAGACGCCGGTCCAGGTCCAGGGTCCAGCCGACATAAGTGACTGTCCGGCCGTCCGGATTTTGCGTCGCCAGGACATAGACATAAGACGGCATCGCTTCTTGTCGTGCGATTTGCGCAGGGCTGGCAAGGCGAAAATTGGCGGTTGCCGCCCGGCGGCCTTGGGCCTATATGCTTGCCGGGGCAAGTATTGTTCTGACAAATATTATCCGCACACAGAACGGGGTCTTGGCATGAAGCCGTATTACAAGCCCAGCAATTATTCCAAGAAAAATTCCGTCGGTTATCTGATGCGCATCTGCACCAATCGCATCCTGCCGCAGATGGAAGCGCTGTTTGAAGATCAGGAATTGACCTTCTCGCAATGGACCACGCTGGTGGCGCTGCATGACGGGCGCACCACCACCGCCGGCGATCTGGCGCGCAACATCTGCCATGACGCCGGTTCGCTCACCCGCCTGATCGACCAGATGGTGAAACGCGGGCTGGTGGCCCGGTGCCGGAGCGAAAGCGACCGCCGGACCGTGACCTTGTCCCTGACGCCGCGCGGCAGCAGCCTGGTCGAGGCGTTGGCGCCCAAGTTGATGAATTTCTGGAACAGGCTGCTGTCCGGTTTCGCGCATGCCGAGGTGGATAGCTTGGTCGATCTTCTGACACGGCTGTCGATCGCGGCGGAAGGCAAGCCGCGCAGCGCCAAAGTGCCGCCGATTTCCGACCTTCCCATTTCTCTGCCGGTAAAAGCCAAAGCGAAGAAGAAGTCATGACAAAACCGCTCGCCGCACTCCTGTCCGCGCTGCTGCTCACCGGGTGCGTGGCCACGCCTCCCACCACGCCGCAGGTCGCGCAGGTCAAAGAGGCCGATCTGGGCCTGACGGGCGCGCAGGCGCCGCGCTTCCCCAGCGAATGGTGGAAGGCGTTCAACGATCCGCAGATCGACCGGCTGGCCGAACAAGTGATTGCCAACAATCCCACCTTGGCGGGCGCGCTGGCGCGCATGCGCGCGGCGCAATCGGAGCTGGCCGTCAACCAGGCAAAGGATCTGCCGCAGGTCACCCTGGATGGCAGCGAGCAGCGCACCTTGTTCAGCAAGGACTATATCATCCCGCCACCCTATGGCGGCAGCTATCGCTGGTTCGGCTCGTTGACCGCGAACCTGAGCTGGAACCTGGACTTCTGGGGCAAGCAGGCGGCGCTGATCGCACAGGCGCGCAATAGCGCCGACGCGGCGTTGCTGGATGCACAGGCCGCGCGCCTGGCGTTGTCGGGTGCGGTGGCCCAGGCCTATATCAACCTGCTGCTGGACTATCAGTATGGCGACATCGCCGACGCCACCGTGGCCGAGCGCGAAGGCATCCTGAAGATCAGCCAGGGCCGTTTCGATGCCGGGCTGGAAAATGGCAGCGCGGTGGAACAGGCCAAGTCGCTGCTCGCCATCGCCAGGGCCGATCAGGAACGCTATGCGGCGGCGCGCGAGATGGACGTCCATGCCATCGCGGTGCTGACGGGGCAGGGCGCCGGCGCCTATGCCACCATCACAAGGCCCAGGCCCAATCTGGAGGTGGCACTGCCATTGCCGGACAGGCTGCCGGCGGACCTGCTGGCGCGCCGTCCCGACATTCTGGCGGCCAAGGCACGGGTCGAGGCGGCGGTGCAGGGGCGCGAAGCTGCCCATGCCGACTTCTATCCCGACATCAACCTGGCGGCGCTGGTGGGTTTCCAGGCCATCGGGCTTTCCAACCTGCTCTCGGCCAATAGCTTCACCATGGGGATCGGTCCGGCCATTCACCTGCCGATCTTCGATGCCGGCAAGCTGAAGGCGCAATATGCGCGCTCCACCGCCGACCTCGACCTGTCGGTGGCCGACTACAACGGCGCGGTGCTGAATGCCATCAAGCAGACCGCCGATGCCATGACGCAAGTGCGCAGCCTGGCCATCCAGCGGACGCACCAGCAGCAAGCGGTGACCAGCGCCCAGCGCGCCTTTGAGATTGCCCAGGAGCGTTATCGCAGCGGCCTTGCCACCCAGCTTCCCATGCTGACGGCCGAGGCCACCTTGCTGCAGGCCCGCTCGAGTCTGGCCGGCGTCGCCGCGCAGGGCGCGCAGCAGCGCATCACGCTTTTGCTCACCGTGGGCGGCGGCTTCGAACCCGAACCGTCCGACACCAAAATTGCCAAGCAGGATATTTCCCAATGACTGATGCCGCTCAAGCCTCGCCCAATGGGCAGCGCCGTTTCTGGTTCACCATCCTGGGCGCCGTGGTGCTGGTCGCCGCAGTGATCTACGGCATCTATTGGCTGCTGTATTCGCGCTATTTCGAAGGCACCGACGATGCCTATGTTGGCGGCAATGTCGTGGCGATTACCTCCAAGGAAAACGCCACGGTGCTGGCGCTGCATGCCGACAACACCCAGACCGTCAAACAAGGTCAGCTGCTGATCGAGATGGACCCCGCCATCGCCACGGTGAACCTGCAGGCGGCGCAGGCCAATCTGGCGCGCGTCGTGCGCATGGTGAAGTCGCAATTCTCCAAGTCTGACTCCGGCGCGGCGCAGTTGAACCAGGCGCGCGTGGCCCTGTTCCAGGCACGGGATGATTACCAGCGCCGCCAGAAGGCGTTCGCCACCCAGTCGGTGTCCGGCGAGGAACTGGCCCATGCCCGCGATGCGGTTGCCGCCGCCCAGGCTGCGGTGAGTGCCGCGCAAGGCGGGCTGGAACAGTCCAATGCCAGCATCGAAGGCACCGACATCGCCCACAATCCCGACGTGCTGGCGGCCGAAGCGCAACTGCGCGCGTCGGCCATCGCCTATGGCCATATGCGCCTGATCGCGCCGCTGGACGGAGTGATCGCCCAGCGCACGGTGCAGGCCGGCCAGCAGGTCGCGGCCGGCACGCCGCTGATGGCGGTTGTGCCGCTGTCCAATGTGTGGATCGACGCCAACTTCAAGGAAGTGCAGCTGGCCCGCATGCGGGTGGGCCAGCCGGTGGAGGTGAAGGCCGACATCTATGGCGGCGGCGTGGTCTATCATGGCCATGTCGAGGGCCTGGGCGCCGGTTCCGGCTCGGCCTTTGCGCTGCTGCCGCCGCAGAATGCGTCGGGCAACTGGATCAAGATCGTCCAGCGCGTGCCGGTGCGCATCGCGCTGGATCCCAATGAGATCAAGGATCATCCCTTACGCGTGGGTCTCAGCGTCGCGGTGGAAGCCGATGTGCGCGACCAGTCTGGGCCGATGATCACGAGCCGGATCAGCGGCGGCACCACCCGCGCCAATACCGGCGAGGATAGCGGCCCGGCGGCCGATGCCATGATCGCCAGGATCCTGAAGGCCAATGGTGGTATTGCGCGGTGAGTGCAGCCGGTAGCACCCTCAAGCCGATGGCGGGTGGCCTTTTGGCCGTCACGGCGCTGGCGCTGGCCATGGGCACCTTCATGCAGGTGCTGGATTCCACCATCGCCAATGTCTCGCTGCCCACCATCTCGGGCAATCTGGGCGTCTCCACCAACCAGGGCACCTGGGTGATCACGGCCTTTGCTGTGGCCAACGGCATCGGCGTGCCGCTGACCGGCTGGCTAATGGGCCGCTTCGGCGTGGTGCGCACCTTCGCGGTGTCGGTTTTTGCCTTCACCGTGGCATCGTTTTTGTGCGGCATCGCCTGGAGCCTGCCGTCGCTGATCTTCTTCCGCGTCCTGCAGGGTGGCGTCTCCGGGCCGATGATCCCCGGCAGCCAGGCGCTGTTGATCTCGATCTTTCCGTCCGACAGGCGCGGCGCGGCGCTGGGCATCTGGTCCATCACGACATTGGTGGCGCCGATCTGTGGCCCCATCCTGGGCGGCTATATCTCGGACAATTACCACTGGGGCTGGATATTCCTGATCAACGTGCCGGTGGGTTTGGCCGTCACGTTTATGTGCTGGCAAAACATGAAGACGCGTGAGACCCCCACGCGCAAGCTGCCGATCGATACGGTGGGCCTGGGCCTGCTGGTGGTGTGGGTCGGCGCGCTGCAGGTGATGCTGGACCAGGGCAAGGACCTGGACTGGTTCGCCTCCACCCAGATCGTGATCCTGGCCATCGTCACGGCGATCGGCTTTGCCGCCTTCCTGATCTGGGAGCTGACAGCGAAGAACCCGGTGGTGGACCTGTCGCTGTTCAAGAGCCGCAACTTCGCGCTGGGCACGCTGGCTTTTTGTCTGGGCTATGCGGTGTTCTTCGCCTGCAACCTGCTCATGCCGCTGTGGCTGCAGACCCAGGTCGGCTACACGGCCACCTGGGCGGGGCTGGTGGCGGCGCCGACGGGCGTGATCGCGGTGCTGCTGACGCCGCTGTCGGCAAAGCTGATGAGCAAGGTGGATGCGCGCATTATTGCGACCGTGGCCTATATCGCGTTCGGCGTGTCGTACCTGATGCGGGCCAATTTCACCGCCGATGCCAGCTTCGTGGACTTCATGTTGCCGCTTCTGGTGCAGGGCATCGCCATGGCGACCTTCTTCCTGGCCATGATCACCATTTTGCTGGATGGAATACCGCCGCACAAAATCCCGCTGGCGTCGGGATTGAGCAACTTCGCGCGCATCACCGGCGGCGGTTTTGCGGCCTCCATCGTCACGACCTTGTGGGACCGGCGTGAGGCGCTGCACCAGAGCCGGATGGCGGACCAGACCACCATCTTCACGCCGGGGCTGAGCAAGGCACTGGCGGGTTTGCACAGCGCCGGCCTACCGGACCTGGCGGCCAAGGCGGCGGTGATGAGCACCATGACCAGCCAGGCCTATCTGCTGGCGGCAAATGATATCTTCTGGGCGTCGGGCTGGATCTGCATCCTGCTGATCGGGATGGTGTGGCTGTGCAAGCGCGCAGTCTCGGGCGGTGGCGCTCCGGTTGCAGCCGACTAGCGGCTACTTCAGGTTTGTCGACAGGTTGACGAAGGTGGTGGAGAGCTTGGTGCCCACTGCCTTGACGCCGGTGATGATCACAATGGCGATCAGGGCCGCGATCAGGCCATATTCGATGGCCGTTGCGGCGCGGGTGTCGCGGAGAAAGCGGATCAGATGCAGCATGACAGCGATGTTAGATTGCGGTCATTAAGAACCGCTTAACGATTTTTTGCCCGCCAAAACAGCCTGTTCGCCGCGCTCCGCCGGTTTGACAGGAGAGTTCCCTCGCGCAGAGTGAAGCATGGACCGCGAATGCCTGATTCGGCGCATGCCTGAGATTGCCTTCACGGTGCTGTTTGG
>CANBZE010000125.1 GCA_947373775.1 Alphaproteobacteria bacterium | reverse complement strand
GGGGGGTGCAAACCAGCGGGCATGCGGCCACGGACAAAAGGCACACCCGGGGCCGGTTTTTGCGCGTGATCAAGGCGAACATATTTCCACCCCGGCAAAATAGTGAACTTCGCGGCTTCTGCTGCGTTGCACCTATTCATCTTCACGGGAGCGTCCCATGGCCACTGCCTCGCACGTCCGTCCTCGCCGCCGTCCGGTACGCGCGGTCGATCATGTCCCTGTCACCAAATCGTCATTCACCCAGAGCCTGCTGCGCGCCGCCGGCACCAAAACCGCCCGCACCGCCCTGGTGCTGATCGGCACCGCCGGTCTTGCCGCCCTGGCCGTGGCCATTATCGGCCCCAAGCGCCTGGAACGCGAGGTCATCAAGCCCTTGCGCGGCGCCATCGAACCCCAGGCGGAGAAACTGTGGGCCGACTCCCGTCACCTGCGCGAGCAGATCGCCGGCCTGTTCCAGAACGCGACCCCCACCGGCCGCCAGAAGCTGGTGCGCAATTTCCAAAGCTGGATCGGGCATTTTCACGCCACTTGATGCCCCACTTGGTATAAGACCGCATCCGACTCTTCGCAGGATGCGTCCATGCCGGATGCCGGCACAGCAGTAGCTTTCGATCCCGCCGCGGCCCGGCGCCCGGTGTTCCAGGCGCTTGTCGAGGCTTGCGCCGAATATGGCGGCGACAGCATCGCGCTGGTGGACGGCGATGACCGCGCCCTCTCTTACAACGAGATTATCCGCGCCAGCTTCGCGCTGGGCTCGGCGCTCAAACGCGGCACGCGGAACGGAGAATGCGTCGGGGTGATGCTGCCGACCGGCGCGGCCGGGGTAGTCGTATTCTTTGCCCTGTCGGCGATGGGGCGCATCCCCACCATGCTCAATTTCACCAGCGGCGCGGCGGCCTTGAAAAGCGCGCTGCACACGGCGCAGGTCAAGCGTGTGGTCACCGCCCACCGCCTGGTGGACAAGGCCGCGCTGGGCGAGGTGATCGCGGCGCTGGACGAATTCGAGTTCGTCTATCTGGAAGATGTGCGCAAGAACCTGTCGCTGAAAGACAAGATCACGGCGGTGGCGGGCAAGCTGATGCCGCGGCTGATATCGGCACGGCCCGATCCTGCCGGCACCGCGGTGATCTTGTTCACCTCCGGCACTGAAGGCCAGCCCAAGGGCGTGGCGTTGAGCCATGCGAATATCCTCGCCAACGTGGCGCAGGTGCGCGGCCGTTTCGCCATCACACAAGATGACGTGATGTTCAATCCCCTGCCCGTCTTTCATTGTTTCGGATTGGTGGGCGGCACCATCCTGCCCCTGATCGCGGGCCTGAAAGTGATCACCCATCCCACGCCTCTGGCGCCCAAGGACATCGTGCGCCGCATCCGCAGCCACCGCGCCACCATTCTTCTGTCCACCGACACTTTCATCAACCAGTATGCCCGCAGCTGTGATGAAGGCGATCTGGACACGCTGCGGGTTGCGGTGTGCGGCGCCGAGCGGTTGCGCGACGAGACCCGCATCTTCCTGCGCAAGAAGTCCACCGTGACACTGGTCGAGGGTTATGGCGTCACCGAGACTTCGCCCGTGGCGGCGCTCAACACGGTGGAAGATAACCATCCCGGCACGGTGGGGCGATTGCTGGCGGGCATGGAAGCAAAGCTGGAGCCGGTGGAAGGCATCGCCGGCGCCGGCCAGCTTTATTTGCGCGGCCCCAACATCATGCAGGGCTATATCAAGCCCGATGCGCCCGGCGTGATCGTGCCGCCGGAAGGCGGCTGGCATAATACCGGCGACATCGTGGCCATCGATGACGCTGGCTTTATCGCCATCCGCGGCCGCCTCAAGCGTTTCGCCAAGATCGGCGGCGAAGCGGTGTCGCTGGCGGTGGTGGAGAATATCGCCGCCGCCTTGTGGCCGGAAGATTCCCATGCCGCCGTGGCGATACCGGACGGGCGCAAGGGCGAGAAGATCGTGCTGATGACCACTGCGCCCGGCGCGCGGCGGCTGGACATGATCGGCTGGGCCCAGAACCACGGCGTGGCCGAGCTCAGCGTGCCGCGCGAGGTGCTGCTGACCGACACGATTCCCATGCTTGCCACCGGCAAGACCGATTACGTTAGCGTCCAGAAACGGGCCGAAGCGGAACAAGCCGCACCGTCCCCCATTACCTGAATCAGGTTACCTCCCGCGCATATCCAAAAGGATTTCCCATGAAGCTGTGTTATTCCCCCGGCGCCTGCTCCCTGGCGGGTCATATCGTGGCGGCCGAAGGCGGCCTGGCCTTGGAATTGGAAAAGGTCGACCTCAAGACCCACAAGACCGAAGGCGGCGAAGACTTCTATGCCATCAATCCCAAGGGCTATGTCCCGACCCTGAAGCTGGATGATGGCTCGATCCTGACGGAGAATGCCGCCGTGCTGCCGTTCCTGGGCGACAAGACCGGCGCCATGCCCCAGGACGGGATGGACTATTACCGCGCGATGGAATGGATCGGCTTCGTCAATTCAGAGCTGCACAAGAGCTTCGCGCCCCTCTTCCATGGCGCGCCGGATGACCAGAAGGCCAAGGCGAAGGAAAAAATCCTGGGCCAGCTGAAGCTGATCGAAGACAGGCTGACCGGCGATTACCTGATGGGCACCGCCTTCACGCCGGGTGACGCCTATCTGTTCGTGATCCTGCGCTGGGCCAAGGGCCTGCATATCGATCTATCCGGCATGCCGCGCATCACCGCCTTCAAGGCCCGGATGGAAGGGCGCGCCGGCGTGCACAAGGCGATGAAGGAAGAAGGGCTGCACTGACCGCATCACGGCCGAATCGCGCTACCCTGAGACCTCTGTGAGGCGGGCATGGGTCGCAGACTTATCGCGCTGGCATTTCTGTGCGCGCCGCTTTGCGCCTGCGACGCGGCCAGCCCGCGCCTTGCGCAAAGCGCGCCCATCGCCTGGAGCAGTAGCGGCAAGACCATCGTCCTGGCCACCCCGGACATCGAGCTCAGCGAGCTGACGGCCGGCGGCGCCGAAGCGCCGCGCGCCGACTGGACCGGCAGCGCCATCGCCCTGACCCGCAAGGAAATCGCCGCCACCCTGGCGGCGCGCGGCGTGACGGTCGCGGAGGCGCAGACGGGTGCCAATCCCCGGGAAAGCCAGATCGTCAAGCTGAACAGCGCGGTGGGACAGGCCATCCTGCTGCATCTGTATTATTCGCCGATCAAATTGCCGCAAAAGGGCGCGGCGCTGGACTGGACCCTTGGCCCCGGCGTGGCCGTGCTGCGTGACAAGTATCACGGCGACTATGCCCTGTTCGTGCATCTGCGCGATTCCTATTCCTCCACCGGCCGCCAGGCGCTGATGGGCGTGGCGGCGCTGCTGCTGGTGCCGGTGCCCGGCGGTTTCCAGAGCGGCTTTGCCTCGCTGGTGGATCTGCGCACCGGCAGGATCGTGTGGTTTAACCGGCTGCTCAGCGTCAATGGCGACCTGCGCAACGCCGATGACGCCCGCGACACGGTGGGCGAATTGCTGAAAGGCCTTCCCTTATGAAAGGGGCCGCTGTGAAGCACGCGCTCGCCTTGACTTTATTGCTGGTGAGCGGCGCTGCCCGCGCCCAGCAGCCGGAAGCGGATAGCGACGAAGCCGGATTGTTCATGCAGGTGGCCAAGGCAGAGGACAATGTCCGCAACTCCGCCGCCCTGGTGCGCGATCCGGCGCTGAACGCCTATGTCCGCGGCGTGCTTTGCCGCGTCACGCCCTGCGAGTCTTTGCGTCTCTATGTTGTGGAATCTCCGGGCCTGAATGTCTTTGCCTTGCCCAATGGTGCGCTGGTGGCGTGGACCGGAGCCTTGCTGCGCACCCAGGATGAAGCCCAGCTGGCGCAGTTGCTGGCGCACGAAGTGGCGCATTACCAGCACAAGGATTCCCTGGAGCAGTTCCACCGCATGCTGGACACCAGCGGCGTGGTGGCGCTGCTGGGCGTGGCGGCGGCGGGCGCCGGAATCGGTTTTGTCGGCACACCCGCCAGCATGGCGGCGCTGGGCGCCAAATATTCCCATTCCGATGCGCAGGAACGTGATGCCGACCAAAGCGGTGTGCAGATGGCCGCCGCCGCCGGATACGACAGGAACGCCGCCATGGCGTTGTGGCGCGCCGCCGATGCCGATTTCCTCAAGCTCCATCCGGCCGGCGAAGGCAGGCTGGCGGCGCTGCAAAAGCTGGCGCAGCAAGCCCCTGCCCCGGCCGGACAGCCTGGCGTGGATCGCGCCGCCACCGCGCCATACCTGGAACGCTGGATCGGCGAAGAATTGCGCCGCGATACCGATACGGTGGCGCTGTTCACGAAGCTGGCGGCGTCGGGACGCGGGCTGTGCCGCTATGGCCTTGGCGAGGCCTATCGCAAGCGTGGGCTCCCCGGCGATGCGGCGCTGGCAGCGTCCTGGTTCCGCGCCGCTTTGGCCGCGCCGGATTCTCCGCCACTGGCCTGGCGGGGGTTGGGCCTGCTGGCGATGCAGAGCGGCGACAAGCCGGCGGCGCGCGCCGCCTTCGCGCGCTATCGCGTCATGGCGCCCGATGCCGATGACAAGGCGATGATCGACTATTATCTGGCGCAATTGTGAAAGCCGCGGCGTTACTTTTGTGCATGGGACTGATGGGATGCGCCCTGCAGTCCATGGATTCGGGCGATACCGCATCGGTCGGCAATGGCGTAACCGTGCGCGCCGAGCCGGGCTTTGCGCAGATCCATCTCGCCGCCATGCGCTACTGGACGCGCAACGGCACCGGGCTGGACGAGCTGGGCTTTTACACCGGCATCAAGGACGGCCAACCGCTGATTCGCGTGCCGGGCCTGCGCATCGGCGACATGCCGGTTTATCGCGCGCGCATGACGCCCAATGACATCCAGGACCTGGTCATCGCGTCGCTGGTGAAAAAGAAAATGCAGAATGTGCGCGCCGGCGCGCTTCGCCCTTGCCCGTTCGGGTCGGCACAGGGCTTTTGCTTCGATCTCACCCTGGCCAATGAGGAGGGGCTGGAGATGCGGGGGCGCGCCATCGCCGCCAGCCGCGGCGGCATCCTGGACCTGCTGATCTTCACCGCCCCGGCGCAGTTCTATTTTGCGGAAGTCAGCCCGGCGGTGGACCGGATTTTTGCGTCCATCCAGGTGAAATAGGCTACCAGCCCCGCGCGTCGAGCCAGGCCATGATGAAACGCATCTCGATTGCCTGGCGACCTGTCGCTGGGGATGATGTCCCTGCCCGACCTCAAGCTGGGCATCAGCCATTGCGAGACGGTCAAGGACTACATCACCCGTGAACTCTTCACCGACATCCAGGAGAGCGAGGAAGAGCATATTGACTGGCTGCAGACCCAGCAGCGCCTGATCGAGCAGATGGGCATCGAAAACTTCGTCCAGCTCCAGATCAAGCCCAACGAAAGCAGCGCCTCTTAGCGCGCGGCACAGAGCGCGAGGATTTTTGGCCGATGGCCAGGAGCGTCGCGCGGAGCGTGCTTGAGCACGTGAGCACGCGCGACACCGCCAGCGGTGAAAAAGAACGCGCGTTTGGCAGGACTAGCTAAGCAGCCTTGCGGACTTTCCAGAAGCGCACCGCGCGTTGGGCGGCCTCGACCGGCACCGCTTCATAGAGATTGCCGAACTCTTCGGCGCCGCCCAGGGCCCGGTCCTGCCCGTCCAGGGCAATGGCCAGGGAGACGAACAGCGGGCGGTTGAAGTTGGCGCCGCGGCACAGCAGCGCCAGGGTATCCATGTCTTTGCCGTCCACCACGCGATGGACCAGGTCGAACTCCACATCCGTCAGGCGCGCTAGGGCGAGCTTGAAGGCGGTGCGGGCGTCGGGGCCTTCGCGCAGCATGGTCACCAGCGACGGCGGGTGCAGGGTCTTGGCGCGGGCCATCTGGTCGATCCGCTTGACCGCCGCAGCCATGTCGGCCGGCGTATCGCCATAGACCTTGTTCAGCACCTTGCGGTTCTTTTTGAATGCGCGCTCGATATCTTCCGGCGGGACTTCGCCCACCTTGCGCAGAATTTCCTGGCGCAGCGATTTTTCCACGCTGGTGTAAAGCTCGTTCAGCAGCCCGACGGGCACGTCGGTCCGGCCCACCAGCGGGGCCTGTAGCACGGTACTGGTCTGGGCGCGGACCGCAAC